>JAITOE010000127.1 GCA_031290135.1 Eubacteriales Family XIII. Incertae Sedis bacterium | reverse complement strand
CCCGGCGCGGGCGATGTTCAGCCTCACGTGGAGTTCATAGACCGCGTCGCCGACAAAAGCGAGCGCCGATATGTTGAAATAGAGGAAATTTTCTTCAGCCACGCGGATCACCTGCCCTGCCCGACGTCCGGGAGGGCGTCAGCCGGGGGGGCCGCCTCTTCCTGTCGTCCTTCCCCCGTCCTGGCAGACGCGGCCGCCGCCATCTCCGCTTTCAGCTGCTCAATCTCCGCCTGCTGCTGCTCCGTTTGCAGGCGCAAAGCCTCCACCTGCCCTTCCAGTTCCTTGTTTTTGTCCGCCAGACGGAATGACGTCAGGAGCATGGCCGCTATGACACATGCGATCCCGATGCACAGTATGACGGTAAAACAGCCGTTTTTCCCGCCGGCACTAAATCTATTCATCTACATCTCCGCCGCCTCGCGCAGTTCGAGCCGCCGTTTCCGGCTTATGACCACGCAGGCCGACACCACCACCACGATTCCGCCGAATATCTGCATCCATGTCAGGGTTTCCCCCAGAATGAGCCAGCCGAAAAAGGCCGCCGTAACCGGCATGAATGTGGAAAACAACGCGCAAGGCGTCGCGCCGATGACTGAAATTGATTTCACATATATGAAAAACCCCATGGCCGAACTGACGACCCCCAGATAGACTACGCCTCCGACCGCCTCTGCCGTCAGCGTCACCGGATCCGGCAAATGCCCGATGATGTAGGGGAGCAGCAAAATCACCGTGCAGATCAGCTGGTATAGGGTCAAATCCAGGCTTTTATAGGATGCGGACAGCTTCATCGTCAAAAAGTTATAAACGTTCCATGACACGACCGCAGCGCATACGAGCGCGTATCCCGCGATCTTCCCCGCCTTAAAATGGCTGAAATCGACGCCGATTACCAAGGCGACGCCCGCGATGCACGCAAATATGCCGACTACCATGCTAAAGCTTGGGCTCTTGTTGAAAACCACACGTTCAATGATGACGGACAGCACCGGCACGAACGAAAGGAGAATGGTCACAACCGCCACCGAAAGGTAGGACAGCGCGCTGTACTCCCCGAAATAGTATAGGATGTCGCCGAAGATCACGCATAGAACCAGCAGCGGGATCTGCCTTTTGTTCAGCGGCCATTTGCGGTCAATGACGAGCTTGACGGCGAGCAAGGTTATGCAGCCTATAAAATACTTGAAAAATATAAGTGACAGCGGATCGAACACCTCCAGCGCCGTCTTTGCGATGATATATTCTAACCCCCAAAAACATACCAATACCGACATGAATATATAACATAACTTATGCGCGCGCATGATTTATCCCCTCCAGTTCCCGATAATCGCGCTTATTTTGCTATTCCCGCAAGATCTGAATGCCCTGCGGCGTGTCTTTCAGCGAAATCCCCTTCGCTTTCAATATGTCACGGATTTCGTCCGCCCGCGCAAAATCCTTCGCGCGCCGGGCCGCCTGCCGCTCTTCCACCAAGGCCATGATTTCCGCGGAGACCGTTTCTTCCCCGGCGTCCCGCAAAAGCCCCAGCACGCCCGCCAGTTCATCCAGCAGTCCCAGACAGGCTTCGGCGAAAACGCGTGAAGCGCCGCCTATGACCGCCGTGTTGACAGCGGAGATCAGTTCGAAAATCACGCTGACGGCATCCGCCGTGTTCAGATCGTCGTCCATGGCCGCGTTGAAGCGTTCCCTGAAAACCGCCATTCCCGCAAACGCGGCTTTTTCCTCTTCCCGCATGGCGGCGCCGGGGTCGTCCCTGGCGGACTCGATCAGATGCTGCAGCGTGGACTTGGCGTTCCGCATGCGGGAAAGCCCGCTCTTCGCCTGCTCCATCATGTCACGGCTGAAGTTGATCGGGTTCCGGTAATGGCCCGACAGCAAAAAGAAGCGTATCGTCTCGCCGTCGTATTCTTGCAAAATGTCCCGGACGGTAAAAAAATTGCCTTTGGATTTGGACATTTTTTCATCATTGATGGTAATGTAGCCGTTGTGCATCCAGTAATTGGCGAAAGGCTTTCCGTTCGCGGCCTCCGACTGGGCGATTTCATTTTCATGATGCGGAAAGGTGAGATCCTGCCCGCCCGCGTGGATGTCAATGGTCTCGCCCAGAAATTTTTTCGACAGGGCGGAACATTCGATATGCCAGCCGGGCCGGCCCGCGCCCCAAGGGGAGTCCCACGATGCCTCGTCCGGCAGTTTTTTCTTCTTCCACAGGGCAAAATCCAGAGGATCCGCCTTGCGTTCGTCCACATCGACGCGCGCGCCCGTTTCAAGGTCTTCGATGTTCTGGCGCGAGAGTTTGCCGTAGTCCCGGAATTTGCGGGGGCTGAAATAGACGTCCCCTTCGATTTCATAGGCATAGCCCTTGTCGATCAGCGTCTGCACGAATTCCATGATCGCGGGCATGTTTTCCGTAACTTTCGGGTGAACCGAAGCCTTTTCCACATGCAGCGCGGCCGCGTCCTGAAAATATTCCGCGATGTATTTTTCGCTGATTTCCCCGGCGGAAACGCCTTCTTCCCTGGCCTTGTTGATGATTTTGTCGTCGATGTCCGTAAAATTCTGGACCAATTTCACATGCGCCCCGCGATGCTCCAGATATTTCCGCAACGTGTCGAAAATGATAAAAGGTCTCGCGTTTCCGATATGAAAATAATTGTAGACCGTCGGCCCGCAGACGTATATTTTGATTTCGTTTTCATCCATCGGGACAAATTCTTCTTTTGTTCTGGTTAAAGTGTTGTAAATCTTCATTCCCCGCACACGCCGCTCCTTCGCCTTCTCCACACCAAAAATCAAGTAAAGCAGGTTCTCACCCGCCGGAGGGCATATTAACAGGATATAACAGCCCTACGCTATTCTATTCTCCGATTAAGCGGTAAATTTCACAAAATCAATGGGAGCGAGTATAATTCCAGAAACGCGGACGGCGTGAGAAGATCCCCGCCGTACCGTTCTGCGCCGAGTTTTGCCATATCCGCTCGGAAGCCGCCAGCACGTCCCGCATGGCAACAGCCCTGCTTTCGCTATCCGAGAGAGATTTCAAACCATGATAATCACTCCTTTTGGGTCATTTCAATTGTAGTATAAAATTCGTGGCAAGTCAAGCATATGCAGCCTGAATTCATTTGTATACAGCTATACGAACGCGGGCGGCAACCCAGAGCAACAAAATCCCCCCGTGATATAATGACATTGGTTTCGCAAGCCATGTCAAAACCACAGGGGGATGCCCGATGGACAAATCAAGTTTGCCAATGCAAACGCTATGATTGCCGTCAATGCCTGCGCTTTCTGAACGTGCCTAATAATTCTTGTCCCGGATCTGGAAATACGCCTGCGGATGGTCGCAGACCGGGCATCTGTTGTAGGCTTTTTTGCTTTTGTAAACATAGCCGCAATTCGCGCACTTCCATTCTGTTTCCTCATCCCGCGCAAATACCTTGCCCTCTTCGATATTCTTCTTCAGCGTCCGGTAACGTTCTTCGTGAAGCTTTTCGATGCCGCCCACGCCCTCAAACTGCGCGGCGATTTCCGGGAAGCCCTCTTCCCTCGCTTCTTTTGCCATTCTGTCGTACATGTCCGTCCATTCGTAATTCTCGCCGGCCGCGGCGTCTTCCAGGTTTTCGGCCGTGGTTCCTATGCCGTGGAAAAGCTTGAACCATAGCTCCGCGTGTTCCTTTTCATTGGCGGCGGTCTCTTCAAAAATTTCCGCGATTTGCACAAAGCCCTCTTTTTTTGCCTTCGACGCGTAAAAGGTATATTTGTTCCGCGCCTGGGATTCGCCCGCAAAGGCCTCCATCAGATTGTTGTACGTCTTGGTGCCTTTCAGCTCTTTCATGCTTGCCTCCATTCTATGCGCCTGGTTACTGTTATGAATCTTAGGTAGGATCCCTATTTTCATTATAGCCTGAATAAATGGATTTAAACAGAAAAATTTCAATAAAAATGATTATTTTTACCGTCACCAAACGGAACGAATCTACCCAGCTGCGAGGCGGGCATCACCCCTCCGTCATTGCGAGCGCAGCGAAGCAATCCAGAGCGGCATGTGGATTGCTTCGCTGCTTCGCTCCTCGCAACGACAAAGGGCGCGGCGGCGGCGTTCATACCTAAGTTTCATAATAGTAACATATGCGGCGAAGAACCTGCCCCGTCCGGCCTACACGAAAATACTCCCCCCGATAAACTCCCGGAGGATCGAATTGTTCATGATCGCGCTGTCGTCCTCTATCTCCTTGAAGAAATCCAGGAACCTGCGCAGCCGGTACGCTTCGTTGTAGGCTTCTTCTTCCGGGCCGATTTCGTCTAAAAGCGGCATGGCGTACTTCTTTAAAACTGATATTTCGTATATGTGACCCGAATTAAACAGCACGTCCGCTTCCCCGCTGAAAGGAAAGATGTTTTTGTCCTCGCCGGCCCGCACCTTGGGCCACGTGGCGATGGTTTCTTTCGCGTGGCTGCCGCGAAACTGGTGGTCACGCACCATGCGCCGCAGCAGCCGGATGTCCGTGACGGGGATCCGGTTGTGGTCGTCGATGTTCAGCGCCGTGAGCGGGCTGATGTAGATCCGGAATTTCTGCGCGTCGTCTATCCCCTCCGTCAGGATCCGGTTCAGCCCGTGGATGCCCTCGATGACGATGGGCTGGTCCGGTCCGGCTGTCGTGACGCGCTCCCCGAAAACCTTTTGCCCCGCCCGAAAGTCGTAACGCGGGATGTCCGCGGCGTCGCCGCGCAGCAGGGCGTTCATGTGGCTGTTGAACAAGCCCAGGTCCAAGGCTTCGATGTTCTCGAAGTTGCGTTCCCCGTATTCGTCCAAGGGGGTGTCCGCCCGTTCCAAGTAATAATCGTCCGTCCCCAGATACAGCGGGTTTCGGCCGTTGACTTTCAACTGTATGCAAAGCCGCCGCGCAAAGGTGGTCTTCCCGGAGGACGAAGGCCCCGCGATCAGGACGATGCGCTTCTTTTCCCGGACAATCCGGTCCGCGATATAGGCGATGCTCTTTTCATGGAGCGCCTCCGAAAGCTGGATCATCTCGACGCAGCGGCCATTTTCCACCTGTTCGTTCAGATCCCTGGCGACGGATATCCCCAGAAGCCGTCCCCAGTGGCTTGCCTCGCCGAATGCTTCATATAATTTGTGCTCGTCCGCGTAGGGCGGGATTTCGTCGGGCTTCGACGGGTGCGGGAAGCGGAGCAGCACGCCTTTTTCATATTCGCGCAGCTCAAAATGCTCCGCGTAGCCCGTGGAGGGAAGCATCTGCCCGTAAAAATAATCCCGGAAGCCGTCTAAGGAGTAAAACGCGATCCGGTCGATATCCGGCGCCGATTCCAAAAGGCGGAGCTTCTCCCTGTGGCCGTCTTCCCGCAGAAAACGGATGGCTGTTTCCCTGTCCGCCCACTGCTTCACGATGGGAAGATCCGCGCGGACTAAGTCCCGCATCCGGTCCTCTATCCGCTTTACGTCCCCGGCGCCTACCCGCGTTTCGCCGCGAATCTCCGTATAAATGCCCTTGTTCAGGGAATTGCCGAGAAATACGTCCGCCTTTCCCAGCACGTCCGACACGGCTTTCAGGTACAGGAGCGAAAGGCTGCGCTGGTACATGAGGTTCACCGTGCCCGTGCGCATGTCCAAAAGCGTTATGTCACAGGGCGCGTCGATGGTTTTGTTCAGTTCGCGGATCTGGCAGCCGGCCTTGGCCGCCAGAATGCGGTAAGGCAGCGCGGCCTGATAGCGGTCCGCCAGCGATGCCAGGGTGGTTCCCTCGTCCGCAAATGTCTCGGTAAAATCTGCCCGGGGAGCCGTTCTTACACGTATTTTTATTTTTTCCATGGCATATTTCCTCGCTTCATCTTATCTGGTTGCCTCACGCCGGCCGCCGGATTTTTTCACCCCGCCGGGAAGGACAGTCTCCCGTAGCGTTCCCTGAAAACGTCCTGTTCATGCCCGGCCGTCTCCAGAAGCTGCGTCCTGTCCACGTCAAAGCGTTCAATGCCGCGAAGATAGAATATCCTGTTTCTATCCTCTATCACGAAGGGCATGACGCCGTTTCTGACGCACTCCTTGAACATGATAAGCCTTCCGACGCGCCCGTTCCCGTCCTGGAACGGATGGATCCTCTCAAACCTTACATGAAAGTCCAGGATAGTCTCCAGCCTGCCTGCTTCGTCCGCGTCCGGACATTCCGCGATAATTCGGTTGTAGGATTCCAGAAGCCGTTTCATCGCGGCAGGTACCTTTTCCGGCAACGTTGTTTCGATGTTGCCCACGGTGTTTTCGATTTGTTTGTAAGCGCCGACGGCGAAATAAGACTTCCTTGCGTCGCCCGTCCCGGTTTTCAGCATGCGGTGGAATTCCTTTACGGTTTCCTCCGTAAGCTCCGCGCGGGCGACGTCGAGCAGATAATCGAAGCACCGGAAATGGTTCACCGTCTCCACGATGTCGTCTACGTTCACGGCCTCTTTGCTTTCAGGGATAAGGCTGTTCGTTTCGTAAATATGCCGCGTCTCTTCCTTTGTGAGCGCGCTGCCCTCCATGTGGTTGGAATTGTAGGCGAATTCAATTTGCGTGCTATGGTAAAGCCCGCCTTTGTACCGCATCTCACGTTCCGCCAAAAGCTGCTCCAGGACACCGAGCCGTCCGTCCGTCATGTCATTCCTCCGAAAAATCCGTATGATGGATCCCCCCGCAAATAGCTTATGTTGCTTGCATTATAGCACTTTACTGAAACAAACGCAAAGAAATCCATGCGAAAACAATTTTTTTCGTTTCCTGCCAGCGATACTGCGAAAATACCAAAAAAAGGCTTTACAAATCATCAGCGCGGATGTATGATAGCTTTATTGGGTAAGTGATTACTTACTTACCTTATCAAAAAACGGAAAGGGGAAGTTCCGGCCATGCCTGAAGCCTGTATTGACCTGAAAAACATCAATTTGTTTTTCGGCAAAAAACAGATTCTCCGCCAAATCAACCTGAGCGTCGCCGCCGGCAAAATTTGCGGTCTGCTTGGGCCTTCCGGTTGCGGCAAAACCACGATGGTCAAAGTCGCCGCCGGCATACTGAAACCTACATCCGGCCAGGCGCGCGTCCTGGACCAGAACCCATCCAGTTTCGCGCTCATGGCACGGGTTGGTTACATGGCGCAGAGCGACGCTCTCTATCCGACGCTGACCGCAGAGGAAAACATTCAGTTTTTTGCCGCGCTTTACGGTTTGCATGCGCGCGAACTGCGCCGGCGCACAGAAGAAGTTATGGCGTTGGTCAATCTGAGCGAACATTTGAAAAAACCGGTGCAGTTATATTCCGGCGGTATGAAACGCCGTCTTTCTCTGGCGCTTGCCCTGCTGCACCGGCCCTCCGTCCTGATCCTGGACGAGCCCACGGTCGGCATTGACCCCCTGCTCCGCCAGGATGTCTGGCGAAACCTTCGCGACCTGGCGCAAAGCGGAGTCACGATTCTGGTCACCACTCATGTCATGGACGAAGCGGAAAAATGCGAGCAGCTGGCCATGATGCGCGACGGCGTGTTATTGGCGCACGGATCCTTAGCGGAGCTACTCGCGAACAGCGGTGCGGCCAATATTGAGGAAGCCTTTATCAGTTACAGTTCGGCAATATAAGCTTACACGCAAGGAGGCGCCATGCGAGTTTTGGCCCTGGCCCGGCGGATACTTCAACAGATGCGGCGTGACCGCCGGACATTGGCGCTGATGCTGATCGGCCCCTTGCTCGTCCTTGCCTTGATGTACCTCATCCTGGACACCGACGAACAACCTGTCCGTATCGCCGTCGTCCAAGCTCCGGCCGACTACATTGAGCGTCTGGACCGCGCCAATGTCGTCACGGCGCGTTACGGCGAAGCCGATGCACGGCAGGCCCTGCGCGACGGCGAAGTCACGGCCGCAGTGTACATGCAGAGCGGTAAACTCCATATCGCCGTAGACGGCGCCAACCCCGTCAAAGTCCAGCAAGCGCTGGCTGCGCTGGAAAACGCCCGCTTCAAAGAACAGTCTGCCCGCCCGGACTTAAAATCGGAAGTAACCTATATTTACGGTTATGCCGGCCTTTCCACTTTTGATAATTTCGGCTCTGTGTTGATCGGGTTCATCGTCTTCTTCTTTGTCTTCCTGGTTTCCGGCATTTCATTTTTGCAGGAACGCACGACCGGCACCTTGGAAAAACTGCTTTCCACCCCTATCAGACGCTGGGAAATCGTCTGTGGCTATCTGCTCGGCTTCGGTTTTTTCACTGTCCTGCAATCCGTCATTATTGTCTGTTTCTGCGTATACATGTTAAAGATAATCTTGGTCGGCACTTTTGCCCTCGTCGTACTGATCACGCTGTCCGGCGCGCTGATGGCGCTGACGCTGGGCACTCTGCTGTCCACGGCGGCGCAGTCGGAATTTCAGATGATGCAGTTCATCCCGCTGGTGGTTGTTCCGCAGGTCTTTTTTTCCGGGCTGTTCGATTTGTCGCCGCAGATGGAAGCAATAGGCCGGTTCATGCCGCTTTACTATATCGCGGAAGCTTTGCGCACAGTCATGTTGAAAGGCGGAGGATTCACGGAAATTCTGCTGCCCCTCGGCGTCATGTTCGGCATGTCGCTGTGTTTTATTTTTGCCAATATCCAATTGCTGAAAAAACACCGCAGTTTGTAACCAATTATAGTATAAGGAGATACCATGCAGCAAGCAAAGGCCGTCAGTCCGAAATATCAATGGCAAATCCGTTTGACCGCGATTTTGCGCGACAGCCTGACGGATAAACAAATCGCAATTCTCATCGCGTCTGTGGAACTGTTCAGCGCGAAAGGCTTTGCCGCCGTGACGACCAAAGAAATCGCCCGGCGCGCCGGCGTTTCCGAGGGTTCCATTTTCAAGCAATACGCCAGTAAAGAAGAATTGTTCGCGGTTATTATGGACTTGATCAGCGAAAATATCTTTTTTCCCATGCTCGGACACGGGTTAGCTGAACTGTTTGACAAACCCTTCGCTTCCCTGGAGGAATTTTTCCAGGTTTTGCTGCAAAACAGGGCGGAGCTGTTTCAGGAAAACGTCGTGCCGATCAGGCTTTTGCTTCAGGAACTGCCCCACCGGCCGGAAATGCGCGTTGCTTTTCTGGCAAGGCTCAAACAAATTCCGTTGCTGGACGCGCTGGCTTCCCTGCGGGCGCAAAAACTCCTGCCGGATTGTTCCCCGCTGGAAAACCTGCATATATTGATGGCCTGCCTGGCCGGGTTCTTCCTGACCCGTTTCATCATGTTTCCGGAGTATTTCGCCGACGGGCTGGAACAGGATATCGATCATTTCGTCAAATTCACGGTCAGCGGCCTGAACGGCTGGACCAAGGGAGGTACCGCAATATGAAGCAGACTATCAGCCGCACATTACTTCCGGTGCTATTGGCCGTCGTTTTATGCGGCGGCTGCGCGCCGAAAACCATCGTTGTACAGGGTACTGTCGAAGCCACGGTTTTTTCGCACTACGCGGAAAACACCGGTAAAATTATTATTTCCCCGGTCGAACCCGGACAGAAGGTCGCCGCGGGGGATGTTTTGGCCGTGCTGGATACGCGGCAGGAAGAATTTACTTTGGAGCAGCTGTACTCCGCTCTCGCCAGAAGGCAGGCCGCCTTGGACGAATTGCTGGCCGGCGCCGACCGAACAGAGCTGACACAGATGCAAAACGCCGTCAACCTGGCGCGTGAGGCCTGTAAAACCGCCCGTCTCGCTCTGGACAAAGCGCAAAAAGACCTGGAAAACGGACAAACCCTGCAAGCCAATGAAGTAATCACCCCCCAAGCACTGGAAGATATGAAATATCAGGCCGAATTAGCTCAAAGCGCCCTGAACGCCGCCAACCTGCAGCTTGATAACGCCCTTAACCAGTATCAAAACCTGACGGCGGGAGTCTCCCAAAATCAGATCGCCATGGCCGCAGCGGATCTCGCACAGGCGGAAAGCCAAGTACGCCAATGTGAGGATAAAATAGCTCGCGGCACGATCACGGCATTGGCTGAAGGCATCGTCGTCAGCAAAAACTACCTGCTCGGCGACGTCGTTTCACCCGGCAGCAATCTGATCGATATTTCCGGCGCCGGCAGTAAATACGTAACCGCTTATTGGCCGGCGGACAGGCTTGACCTGCTTGCCTACGGGCAAGAAATGCGGATCACGGCGCTGGACGCCAGTTACATTGGCATACTGACCTTTATCGACGTGAGCGCCGAATACACGCCTAAAGAGGACCAAACCGCCTCCAACCGGAACAAAACCAGCTTGCGCGTTAAAATCCTGCTGGAAGAAAACGTGCCGTTGCAACCGGGTGCCACTGTGACGGTGACTGTCAGCCCGTAATCATTTCCGACGGGAATTTTCGGGCATTTGCACGGGCATTTTCGACGCGAAAAAACGCTTGCAATCCGAATACGCCTGGCTTATAATGAAAACAGAAAGCGATGAACGAAAAAGCAATCCGGGCGCTTCGCCGCCGAAAGTGCGAATGATAATTCGAAGGGGCGGTTTTATAGCCGCCCTTTTCGTTGTCAGGAGGCTATGTTGGACCGTCCCCTTGTGTCAGGAGAGGTGAACTGCATGGATGATCTGGCCTATTTTCAAAACCTGCGGGCGAACAAGCAGGCGGACGACCACACGCTTTACCTGCTGGGCAAGCTTTGCAAAGAGCAAGGTCTGTACACGGAAGCCCTGTCCGTGTTCGGCGAACTCATGCTGAAACAGAACGAGGCGCTCAATGACAGGGTCTTGCGCGAAATCGCGGAAATCAGCGCCCTGCGCAGTACGGGCATAACCGGTGTCAGCGCGGGGTCCGAACCTCCGGGGGAGCAAACGCCCGCCGCCGAAACCCCGGACAGCGCATCGGGCGAAGAAAGCGGGGAGGCCGCGCTGTCCGCCTCCCCGCCCGGCGAAGAACAAAGCCCGCCCGCCCTGCGGCTTGTCGGCGGAAGCGGCAGCGCCGGCGCGCCGCGCACCGCCAAAAAAGACGTCACCGCGTTCCGGGACGTGGGCGGCTTAGACGCCCTGAAAAAGACGATCGAAATGAAAATCATCAAGCCGTTCCAGTCCCCGGAAATATTCGCTAAGTTCCGCAAAAAATCCGGCGGCGGCCTGCTGCTCTACGGCCCGCCCGGCTGCGGCAAGACCTTCATCGCCAAGGCGACGGCCGGCGAATGCCGTGCCTATTTCCGTTCGGTCAGCATCACGGACATTCTGGGACCCTACACCGGCGAAAGCGAGCGGAATATGCGGGACATTTTCTCCTCGGCCCGCGCCCGGAAGCCCTGTGTGCTGTTTTTCGACGAAATCGACACCTTGGGCTTTAACCGCCTGAAAGCCGGCTCCATGTCCGCCCGTGGCATCGTTGACCAGCTGCTCACGGAGATTGAGGGCATCGACAGCAGCACGGACAAGCTGCTGATCATCGGGGCGACGAACATGCCCTGGGACGTGGACGACGCCCTGCGCCGGCCCGGACGCTTTGACCGCTCCGTTTTCGTCCCGCCGCCGGACCAGGAAGCGCGGGAAGCGATTTTCCGCCTCAAGCTGGCGGACCGCCCGGCGGAGCCGCTCGACTACGGGGCGCTGGCGAAGAAAAGCCCGTTTTTTTCCGGCGCGGACATAGAACACGTTGTGGAGCTGGCGGCGGAACGGGTGCTGGAGGAAATCCTGCGCACGGGCAGGCAGGAACTGAAGATATCGCAGCGCGTCCTGATGGAAACCCTGTCCGCCGAGCGCCCTTCGACCCTGGGCTGGCTCAAAACCATCGGGGATTACGTCCGCTACGCGAACCAGACCGGATTTTACAACGAAGTGGAGACGTACCTGCGCGAGAACAAACTATAACGCCGTTCGTACCCAATATTCATAACAGAACGTGCCGCCGGAGGCATTCAAATGAACGGCCGGGAATACGACAAAAAATTGGACATGGTGAAGCATTACTGGCAGATCGGCAGCTATAAAAACATGCGCCGCGCCTGTATGGACGCCCTCGGGGACAATCCCGCCGACCCGTGGGTGCTGTCCGCGCTGACGGTCGCGTATTATGAACTGGGCAATTTCAGCGCCTGCGTCCGCACCGGAACGGACGCCCTGGCGCACCAGACGCCGCAGGGGCAGGCGCTTGTTTATGACACACTGGGGAATGAACGCTTCTGCCATGAGGATTATGCCAAGGCAGCCGAGCATTACAAGAAAGCTGCGGAATGCCGCCCGGAAATCGCCGGCTACCTCGCGCACTACGCGACCGCCCTTGCGTTCCTCGGACGCATGGACGAAGCGCAAGCTTTGCTGGAGCGGGCCGAGGCCGTGAACCCGCAAAACTATTCCGTGCTGGAGGCGAAAAACAGGATTTACTACCAGTTCCGCCGTGACCGCAAAACGGAAGAAGAAACCTTGTCCCGCATGCTGCCCCTGTCCGCAAGCCCTTTCTTCATGAATTGGCTGCTGGCGGATTTCCATTACAAATACGGGGAATTCCAGGAAGCGCACGCATATTATGTAAAAGCCGCGCTGGCAAGGCCGGACGATGCGAGCACGCGGGAAATGCTGCGCAAGCTGGAGGAACGCGGTTACGGCGGCATCCGGCAGGTAGAGAGTTCCGCGTCCGGGGAAACGGCGTCGGAGATTGACCTGAACCACTTGGATTCAGCCCTGTTCCGCGCCGCGAGCTGCTGAAAAAAAGCGCGGATCTAAGGGGCTATGTTGCCGCTGCGGTTATGATGGCGCTCCTGTTTTCCGGATTCCTGGCCTATGCCGTTTTCGATTTTCTGAGGACGGACGGCCTGGCCGGGCAATTCATCCCCGCGCTGCGCTTCTCGTTCGGGGCGGCGCACGTCATCGCTGCGTTCTGGCTGGCAATCGCCCTCGCCCTGCTTCTTTTCCTCAGCACCATTTGGCTCATCCTCCGCTGCCGCAAAGCGATCTTCAAAGGTTACCCGCATTTACGGAAGTGAGGCCCGCCCCGCAGCTGGGGAACAGCCTCGATTTCCTTGAACACAAAAGTTTTTTATGGTACAATAGCCAAAGGAAGATGGCAGCAGCGAAGGAAAGAGGAACCGAATGGATTATCTGTCCGAATTAAATCCGCGGCAGCGGGAAGCCGCCGTCCACAAAGACGGGCCGCTGTTGATTCTGGCGGGCGCCGGCAGCGGGAAAACCAGCACCATGACCCGCCGCATCGCCTGGCTTGTGAAAGAAGAAGGCGTTTCGCCTTATAACATTCTGGCCGTCACCTTCACCAACAAGGCGGCCGGGGAGATGCGCGAGCGCGTGGAAGCCCTCATCGGCGCCAGCGCCCGCATGTGGATCCTCACGTTCCATTCAGCCTGCCTGCGGATCTTGCGGCGGCATGCGGAGGTTCTGGGATACGAGGGGGATTTTGTGGTATACGACCCGGCGGACCAGAAAACCGTCATGAAAAAATGCCTGAAAGACCGGGACGTGGCCGATAAAAAATTTACGCCGGCCTACGTGCTCAGCGCCATCAGCAACGCCAAGGAAAAGGCCATGGACGCGGCAAAATTCGCCGCAGAAAACGAAGATTCCCCGGACGGAAAGATCATCGCCCCGCTTTTTTCCGCGTATGAGCGCACGTTGAAAAAGAACAACGCCATGGATTTCGACGACCTGATCCTGAACGCCGTGCGCCTCTTTGAGCGGGACAAAGAAACGCTGGCGCAATACCGCGAACGCTTCCGCTATATCATGGTGGACGAATATCAGGACACCAACGCCCTGCAATACAAGTTCATCCGCTTCTTGGCCGAAGCGCACAACAACATCTGCGTCGTGGGCGACGACGACCAGTGCATCTACCAGTGGCGGGGCGCGGACATCGGCAACATCCTGAATTTCGAGAAAGATTTCAAGGGCGCCCGCGTCATCAAGCTGGAACAGAATTACCGCTCGCACGGCAACATCATAAACGGCGCCCATTCCGTCATAGAAAAAAACCTGTCGCGGAAAAACAAGAAGCTGTGGACGGACAAAATCGACGGGGAGCGGATTTCCTACCGCTGCGCTGCGGACGAAAAGGAAGAAGCCCTGTTCATAGCCGGCGAGATCGAAAACGCCTGTGCGCGGCGGGACGCCTACAAGGATTTCGCGGTGCTTTTCCGCACAAACGCCCAGTCCCGTGCCTTTGAAGAGGCGTTTTCCGTCCGGGGCGTCCCCTACCGCGTGCTGGGGGGGCTGCGGTATTACGACAGAAAAGAAATAAAGGACATGATGGCCTATATGCGGCTCGTGCAAAACCCTGCCGACGACCTCTCTTTTGTGCGCATCGCCAACGAGCCGAAACGTGGCGCCGGGGAGAAAACCCTGGAAAAAATGGAAGCGGCTGCCGCCACGCGCGGCGAAAGCCTGTTGCAGGCGGTTTCGGACGGCCGCGTCACGGAAGAACTGCCGGCGAAGACGGGGGACGCGCTTCGGGACATGGCGCGGGTGCTTGGGGAGATTGCCGCCGAAAAAGAAAACCTGCGCGTCACGGACATTTACGACATGCTCCTGGCGCGGACGGGCTACCTGAAAGCCTTGGAAGACCAGGAAAACGTGGAATCGGAAAGCCGGATCGAGAACCTGCTGGAGTTCAAGTCCGTGATCAAGCGCTACGAAACGGAAGATCCGCAGATATCCCTGTCGGATTTTATGGAAAAGATCGCCTTGGTCGCAGACATCGACAACCATGACGCAGGCGAGAACGCCGTGACGCTCATGACGCTGCACAGCGCAAAAGGCCTGGAATTCCCCGTGGTATTCATGCCGGGAATGGAGGAGGGGCTTTTTCCCGGCGGACGCGCCCTGGAGCGGGAGGACGGCCTGGAAGAGGAACGCCGCCTTTGCTACGTGGGCATGACGCGGGCGAAAGAGAAGCTGTGGCTCACGCGGGCGCAGGTGCGGACGCTCTACGGCAAAACGGACTACACGAAGGAATCCTGCTTCCTGCGGGAGGTGGACAAGGCGTTTTTGGACGGGGACGAACTGAACGGACGCGCCGGGATGCGGCTGTTCCATGCGCCGGAAACCGGAAACGACGGCTACGCGGGCACGGCGCTCCGGCCCTTTGACCAGCTGCGCTACGCGAAAGAAAGCGTGATGCGCGCAAACCATAAGGGAAGCGTCCCGAAATTGGGCAACGGCGACCGCGTGAACCATAAAAAATTCGGCGAAGGCTTAGTGCTGGAAGCGGACGAAAAAACCCTCACCGTCCTGTTCGACGCAGTTGGAAGGAAAAGACTCGCACGGGACATGGCGCCCGTCACAAAGGTGGAGTAACCGCAGTCCGGAATGAATTACCCGCAGATGGGGGACGGGCATAACGAAGACCCATAACAGTAACATTGCGCAATCCACGAAATGAGGAAACCAATTTGGAAAAACTAAAAAACCTGACAGAACAACTGAAAGAAGCAGCCAGAGCCTATTATGACGAAGACCGGGAAATCATGTCCAACCTCGAATACGACAGACTGTACGACGAACTGGCGGCCCTTGAAAAAGAAAGCGGGATCGTGCTGGCGGGAAGCCCCACCTCGCGCGTGGGCTACGAAGTCCTCTCGGAGCTGCCGAAAGAGGCGCATGCCGTCCCCCTGCTTTCCTTAGACAAAACCAAAGACGCGGCGGCGCTGCGGGACTGGCTGGGCGATAAGAAAGGCCTTCTGTCCTGGAAATTGGACGGCCTTACCATTGCGCTCACCTACAGCGGGGGCAGCCTCGTCAAGGCCGTCACCCGGGGGAACGGGCAGATCGGCGAAGTGGTGACGGCGGGCGCCCGCACATTCGGGAACCTGCCGCTGCAAATCCCCTTTCATGGCGACCTGACGCTGCGGGGGGAGGCCGTGATCCGCTATTCCGACTTTGAAACGATCAACGCCGGGATTGAAGACGTCAGCCTGAAATATAAAAATCCCCGGAATTTATGCAGCGGCAGCGTGCGGCAGCTGAACAGCCGCGAGACCGCGGAACGGCGGGTGCGTTTTTACGCCTTTTCCCTCGCGGAGGCGTCGCCCGCGCCGGACTTCCGGAATTCCAGGGAGGCGCAGTTAAAATTTCTGGCGAGCCAAGGCTTCCAGACCGTGGAATTTTTCGCGGTGACGGGCGAGGACGCGGAAGAGAGGGTACGCTGGTTTTCGGAGCACGTGGAAGGGAACGACCTCCCGTCCGACGGCCTGGTTCTTCTCTACGACGACATCGCTTATGGTGCTTCGCTGGGAAAAACATCTAAATTTCCCAGAGATTCCATTGCCTTTAAATGGGAAGACGAGCAGCGGGAAACGATGCTGCTGGACATCGAATGGAACACGTCGCGGACGGGGCTCATCAACCCCGTCGCCATCTTCGAACCGGTGGAGCTGGAGGGGACGACGGTGAGCCGCGCAAGCGTCCACAACATCAGCATCATGGAAGAGCTGCAATTGGGCAAGGGCGACCGCATTACCGTGTACAAGGCGAACATGATCATTCCGCAGCTCGCGGAAAACCTTACGCGCAGCGGGACGTTCGCGCCGCCGGAAACCTGCCCGGTCTGCGGCGGCGACGCCGTGATCCGCGACGAAAGCGGCGTGCGCTTCCTGTACTGCGCGGGCGACGCCTGCCTGGCAAAGCAGATCAAGTCGTTCACGCATTTTGTCGGGCGGGACGCCATGAACATAGACGGCTTGTCCGAAGCCACGCTGGAAAAACTCATCGCGGCGGGCTTCGTCCGGGAGGCAGCGGACATCTTCCGCTTAGACCGGCATCAGGCGGAAATCGTCGAAATGGAAGGGATGGGAAAGCGTTCCTACGCGAAGCTAATCGCGGCGGCGGACAAGGCAAGGACGACCACGCAGACGCGGCTTTTATACAGCCTGGGGATACCGGGCGTAGGCCATTCCGCCTCCAAACTCGTCTGCCGGGCCTGCGGCAACGACTGGGAACGGGTGCAGAACGCAGACCGGGAGACGCTGACCGCGATAGACGGCGTCGGCGAGGTGATAGCGGAGGCCTTTGTGAATTATTTCGCGAAGACGGACAACCGGGACGCCGTGGCGCGCATTTTGGCGGAGATTCATTTTGAAGAGCAGCAGGAAAGCCCTGCCGGGGGCGGGATTCTGGATGGGCTGACTTTCGTAATCACCGGCAGCCTGGAGCATTACCCGAACCGCAACGCGCTGAAAGACTCCATCGAAGCGATGGGCGGAAAAGTGACCGGCTCCGTCACGTCCAACACAAACTACCTGATCAACAACGACCGCCTGTCCGCTTCCGCGAAAAACAAGAAAGCGCGGGAACTGGGGGTCGCCGTGATCGACGAAGCGCAATTTTCCGCCTGGGCGGAAACAGGGGAGCTGCCGGCATGAAACGGCGCCCGCCGTCATTGCGAGCGAAGCGAAGCAATCCAGCGCAAAGAAGAACCGTCCGAAACCACAAAACATGGGAATAAGAACCGATGAAACGGCTTACAATCAAAATTGAACGAAGGCTTGTGCAGCTGGCAGAGACAGAAACGCAAGGAAAACGCGTCTGCGTCAACAAAGTCCGGGCGTTTCCGCTGCCGGAAAGCCTGCAAAACGGCGCCTTCACCGAAGCGCCGGAGGAGCTGGCGGCCTTCATAGCGGAAGCCTTGCGGAAAGGGCGGCTGACGCCGCGTCCGGCGGCCTTGCTTTTTGACAGCTCTGCGGCAATCTACCATGAATACCGCCACCGGAAGATGCCGGCAAAAGGAAAATATGAGCGGGCGAAATTGGAGGCAGGATTTTTCCTGCCCGCGGACAAGGGGGCGTTCCTATCCGAGAACGACTGCTACGGCTCCCCGTCGAATGTTTCGGACGAACAGACCAGCGCCGTTTATGCCGTCCCGGAGAAATTCCTGCGCACTTTCGTGAAATCCCTGAAAGCCGGGGGGCTGCGCTGCGTCTTCGCCGGTTCGGCGCTGACAGCCTACGCCGACTTGACGAAACGCCTGCTGAACGCCCTGTCGGGAACGAACGCCATGATCGGGAAAAACCTCGTCGTCCTCGACATGGAAGAAGACAGCCTGCGCATGCTGCTTTTCATAAACGCGAACCTCGTACACAGGCAGGAATACGTGCTTCCCGGCGAAACCTCCGCAGAAGCCCTGCTGGATTTTCTGGACGAAGCGATCCGCAAAACCATTGATTCGGAAAACGGGGATGCCGCCCCGGATTACATCCTGATTTCAGGCGGCCGCACGGAGGACGAAGAACTTGCCGGGCGCATCGCCGGGCGGCTGAACATCCCTTGCAGGGGCTTCGGCAGTTACGCCGAACAGCTGAAAAACGCGCTGGAACTGGCGGATGAAATGGAGGGGCGGAAAAAACTGTACACCCATGTGGTCGCCCTCGCGGGCGTTCCGCCGAAGAAACAAAAGGAAAAGAATTTCCTGTACGGGGGCATCCAAAAAAGACGGGAACAGCGGATTGCGCGGCTCGTGTGCAGCCTGATTCTCCTGCTGGCCGCTGCGGCGGCGGCAGTCCTGCCGGTCGCGGGCTATGGCTTGGATCAAAAATGCGCGGAAAGCCGCGCTGTGGTTGAACGGCCGGAATATGCCGGCGCAAGGGAGCAGCTCGCCGCGCACCGCCAGCTGGAAGCCCGCCTGCAAAACCACTTGGCGGAGGAAGCCTACATGCAGAACCGGAACGTGCAATATGCCGCGCTGCTGTACCAGATAAGCCGGGGATTTCTGCAAAACGCCGATATCGACGGGGTAGAATACGAAAAAGACGCCAGCCGGATGCAAGTCTCCTTTACGACGGAGGACATCGACTTTTTCTTGCGGGAGAAGGAACGGATGAATGCCACCGGCAACTTGAAAATCGCGGATCCCATTGTCATGGACCGGGCGGAAACCGGCCTTTGGCGGTGCGTGATCACCGTTTCCTGGAACGTGTCTTCCGCCGGAGGAATAGAGGAATAGACTATGCGTGACGAATACAGCGTGAAATTACGGGTTCTTTTTGCGGTCCTGCTGGCGTGCGCCTTAGCGGCCTACGCCTGGTTTTTGTATCCATCGCTGCACGCCGGCGTCTCCGAAAAATACCGTTCGTATCTCTTCTTGGAAAGAGAGAAAGCCGCTATCGCGCAGATCATGGTAAACCCGGAAGAAATCGGCGAAAACATAAAGGAGCTGCAGGCGAAGCTCGTGGAAGCGCGGCAGATCGGGACATTGACGCCGGCGGAGGCCCTGAACGACATCAACGACAGCCTGAGCGAACTCGGCCTGGAACCGGACAGCATCAGCCTCGGTCAGGCCATCGCGGCGGCGGAGGTCATGTCAGACGGAAAAACACTGCGTGAGCAGCCGGTCATCGTCCGATTCAGGGGCACCTATGACGGGGGGATGTATTTTCTCGCGGCGCTGGAGAAAAACGAAACGGGCACATATAAGATAGACGATTTTTCTTTCCTGCCCGCGGAACCCGCGGAGACGGAAGAGGCGGAAGGGAGCGAAAAAGCGGAAGAGGGCGGGGCAGGGGACGAAACCGGGGACGAGGACGGCTACCGCCTGTTTGACTGGTTCGTGACGGCGCGCCTGCTGTATTACGGGGACGGGGAATCTTAGGCATTGCATAACCCCCGCCGCAGGACAGGCGCAACCCTCCGGGGCGGGACGCCACCCCCGTCATTGCGAGGCGCGTAAGCGCCGAAGCAACCCAGAGCATGTGAACTGCTTCGCGACCCTCGCAATGACGGAAAAGTCCGGCGGCGATCTATATAACCAAGCTTCATATAAGGGGGGACGCACTTTATGAACCCGCTGATCTATTATGCCGCCGGACTGGCGGTCTCCGTGGTTTCAGGGATTCTGGCCGGTTTCGGCGCAGTATACGTTTTTAACAAAATGCCGGCGAAATGGCTGTGCGACTACGGCGAAACGCCGGATGTGCGCCATCTGCCGCCGCGTGTCGGCAGATATCCCTGGGGGCCGCTTTTTGCCTTGGTTTTCGCTTCCGCCACGTTCAAGACGGGGCTGGCCGGCTGGACATACGGGGCGGCGGTTTTGCCCGCCTTGTGGCTGCTGCTTCTGATAGGGATGTCAGATAAAAAATATTGCATCATCCCGGATCAGTTTGTCATTGCGCTGGCGGTGACGGGCATCGGCTTCGCTTCGCTCGGAAACGGCGTCCTTTCGCCGCTGCTCGGCCTGGCGGCGGGCGGGGGCGTTTTCTTCGTGATCGGGCTTTTGGGAAAACTCATCATGAAAAAGGACGTGATGGGCTTCGGCGACGTGAAATTGGCGGCGGTGTGCGGCTTGGTCACGGGTCTTTCCGGGATTATCGCGATCATGGTGATGACAGCGCTTTCCAGCGCCGCGCTGTTTTCCCTGTGGCTGGCGGGCGGAAAGCTGAAAGCCTCGGATCAGGAGCCGCTGGGGCCGTTCATCGCCGGTTCGGCGGCCGTGTACCTGATTTTTTCGCAGGAACTGCAACAGGCCATCCGGTTTTATCTGTACGGAAGCGTATAGCAATCCAGCCCTCCGTCCCCGATACTTGACAAGGCGCTTTATATGAAAAACTTCCTGCTGACAATCGAATATGACGGAACAAAATTCCATGGATGGCAAAAACAACCAAACACAAGAACCGTGCAGGGAGAGCTGGAATCCGTCCTTTCCGCCGTCTGCCGCAGCGAAATCCGCCTCGCCGGGCTTAGCCGGACAGACGCGGGCGTCCACGCATACGGCCAGCGGGCGAGTTTTGGCGGCGATTTCTCCATACCGGCAGACCGCCTGATGCAGGCGGCCAACGACCGGCTCGGCACGGGCCGCCTGTCCGTCGCCGCCAGGCCCGGCGACGTGCGGATAACGGCGGCGGCGGAAGTGCCGGAAGGATTCCACGCCCGCCACGACGCGGCAGGGAAAAAATATATATACCGGATGCTCACGGCGGAGCGGCCGGATATTTTTTTGCGGGACAAATATTGGCAAATAGCAGAACGCCCGGACGTGGACGCCATGGCGGCCGCGGCAAAACATCTTATCGGGCGGCATGATTTCAACGCTTTCCGGGCCGCCGGCGGAAAAGAACCCGAAACAACGGTGCGGACGGTCTTCGGGCTTGCCGTGTACGCGGGGCGGGACGGCGCGGGGCGGCAGACAAGCACGCTGGAGATCACGGGAG
>JAITOE010000114.1 GCA_031290135.1 Eubacteriales Family XIII. Incertae Sedis bacterium | reverse complement strand
TGCCCTCCTTCGCCGGCACGGCAAACGGCTCGCGGTATTTCGTGTTGGGTCCCAGCGCCCGGACCTCTTCGGACACGGCAGCCACCGTATCCCGGAATTTCGCGGCCTCGGAGCCGGAGATCCAGCGCGCGTGGAAGCGGCCGGGGTCTATGCCGTTGTAGGCAAGAAGGCGCTTCATCAGCATGAAACGGCGGCGCGTGAAAAAATTCCCGGTGCTGTAGTGGCAGTCGCCCGGATGGCAGCCGCAGACCATGACGCCGTCGCAGCCTTTCTGGAAGGCGCGCAGGATGAACTGCGGGTTGACGCGCCCGGAGCAGGGTACGCGGACCACATGCACGTTTTCCGGGTACTTCATGCGGTTGAGCCCGGCGAGGTCCGCCCCCGTATAGGTACACCAGTTGCAGCAGAACGCCAGAATTTTCGGTTCAAAATTTTCGTTTACAGACACAGTGCGTCCACCTCCTCCAAAATTTGCGCGTTTTTAAAGCCCAGCAGATCCAACGCGCCGGTGCGGCACGCCGAGGTACAGGCGCCGCAGCCCTGGCAGAGGCCGGCGTTGACCGACGCCACCTCGCGCTTGATGCGTCTGGCGCCGAGCCGGTCATCGATCTCCTGGAGCGAGATGGCCGTGTAGGGGCAAATGTTCACGCAGGCGCCGCAGCCGCTGCATTTGTCGCGTTCCACGGCGCTGATCATGGGCGAGGTCTCCATTTCGGACTTGTTCAGCAGGCCGATCACTTTCGCGGCCGCCGCCGAAGCCTGGGAAACGGTGTCAGGGATGTCTTTCGGCCCCTGGCAGGCGCCCGCCAGAAACACGCCGCCCACCTGGGTTTCCACAGGACGCAGCTTAGGATGCGCTTCCTGCACCCAGTTGTTCCCGTCGCGGGCGACACCCAGAAGCGACGTGAGTTCTTCCACGCCGGCGGAGGGCTCCATGGCCGTTTCCAATATGACCATGTCGGCGCGTACCCGTACCTGCTGCCCCAGAAGCGTATCCTCGCCCTGACAGATTAACTGCCCTTTTTCTTCGTAGATTTTTGAGATCCTGCCGCGCACGTAGACGGCGCCGTCCTTGCGGGTCTGGTCGTAAAATTCCTCGTAGCCCTTGCCCGGCGTGCGCACGTCGATATAAAAGAGGAACACGCGGGTTCCCGGCAATTTGTCCAAGATCTGGTGCGCGTGTTTTGCCGCGTACATGCAGCAGGCGCGCGAACAATAGCCCTTGCCCTTTTTCGGGTCGCGCGAACCGACGCATTTCACGATGACCACCGTTTCGGGTTCCTTGCCGTCGGAGGGGCGTACAATATGTCCCTCCGTGGGACCCGCCGCGTTCACCGTGCGCTCGAATTGCAGGCCGGAAAGCACGTCCTTGTAACGCCCGCCCCCGTATTCGCCGTAGAGGGCGCCCCAGTCTATGAGCCGGTAGCCGGTCGCGATGAGGATGGCGCCGAACGGCTCCGTGAAATCCCGGTCTTCGTCTTCGTAGTGAATGCAGCCCAGCGGGCACAGCTTTTCGCAGATCCCGCATTTGCCTTCCCGGAGCTTGCGGCAGTGTTCCTTGTCGATGACCGGCTTGGAAGGAACCGCCTGCGGGAAGAGCTTGAAGATGGCGGGGCGCGTGGAAAGCCCCTGGTTGAATTCGCTGGTCACTTTTACGGGGCATTTGGTTTCACAGAGGCCGCAGCCCGTGCAGACGTCGTGGTTCACATAGCGCGCTTTCTGCCGGATGCTCACCTCGAAATTGCCGATGTAGCCGCTGACGCCCGTGACTTCGCAGGAGGTGCGCAGCGTGATGTTCGGGTGCGCGCCCACGTCTACCATCTTGGGCGTGCTGATGCAGGCGGAACAGTCCAGCGTAGGGAAGGTTTTGTCCAACATCGCCATCTTCCCGCCGATGGAGGGTTCCCGTTCGATCAGGGTAACCTCGTGTCCTGCGTCCGCGATGTCAAGCGCGGCCTGGATGCCGGCAATGCCGCCGCCGATCACAAGGGCCTTCTTCGTGACGGGGATGGTGGAGGTGAACAGAGGTTCGTTTTTGGAGGCTTTGGAGACGGACATGCGCACCAGATCGACGGCTTTTGCCGTGGCTTTTTCCTTGTCCGTATGCACCCAGGAGCATTGTTCGCGGATATTGGCGATTTCCAGCATGTAGGGATTGACGTCCGTGCCTTTCAGCATTTTCCGGAACGTGATCTCGTGCATGCGCGGCGAACAGGAGGCGATGACGATGCGGTCAAGCTTCTGCTCCCGGATGGCGTCCTTGATCATCTGCTGGCCGGGTTCGGAACACATATATTTGTACTCGGCGGCAAACGCGACGCCCGGTATCCCGCGCGAGGCGGCCGCCACCCGCTCAGGATCTACCGTGCTTGCGATATTCGTGCCGCAGTGGCAGACAAAAACACCGATTCTGCTCATATGGCAAAGCCCTCCCCGTGACGGCGCAAGGCAGACGCCAGCACCTTGGCGGCCGGCACGTGATGCGCTTCCAGTGCGATGCGTCCGGCGGACGCGCCCATGGCGACCGCCAGCAGCTCCGAAACCGAAAATACGGGAATGGCTTTCCCGCCGGTTTTTTTTGTGTAGCCGTCCTGTCGCATTTCAAGGTTCAGATTGCACATGGGGCAGGCCGTGACGACCGCTTCGGCGCCGTTTGCCTGCGCGTTTTTCAGGATGCGCCATACCAAGGGGCGCGTGACGGAGGCCGCGTCGTTTTGGTGCGCGGCGCCGCAGCATTCGGTTTTAAAGGCCCAGTCCACGGGATCGGCCCCGGCAAGCGCGACGATTTCATCCATCGCCTGCGGGTTTTCGCGGTCAGGCGCGCCCGTCACCTCCGCGGGCCGCACGTTCAGGCAGCCGTAGTAACAAGCCACCTTCAGGCCGCGCAAGCCGCCCGTGACGTTTTCACGGATCGCCGTCTTCGCGGCCTCCGATGTCAGAATGTCGAGAAAGTTGTAAACCTCGCGTTTCGCCCCATAAGGCTCCTCGATGGTCTTTTCGATGTTATAGCGCGACGCGTTGTCGGTGCGGGCCTTGTGCATGGCATGCCGAAGGCGGGCGTAGCAGGACGCGCAGCCCGTGACGATGTCCAGCTCCGGCTCTTCACGTTCCGCGATCGCCAGGGAACGGGCGGGCAGCGCGAGACCGAGCAGTTCATTCAGGGCATGCCCGGAGGTCGCCCCGCAGCAGTTCCAGTCCTTGATCTCGATCAGTTCGATCCCGATGCGGCCCATCACATATTCGGTGGCGAGCCGATAGGACTTGGCCGTGCTTTCCATGGAGCAGCCGGGGAAGTAGGAATATTTCATATTGCCTCCTTGGATTCATAATAACATCTACTTTCCCGCCGGGCGCATGGACGAAAATTTCTCCGCGCGGGCAATCATACGGTTGATGCCCGCGGTGTTTTTCGTCTGGTGCGGCAGGACGCCGATCAATTTGTGGGTGAGCATGTGCGGCACGGTGGGCATGTCCTGCAAGGGCTTGAGAGAAAGCATGTTGTAGAGACCCGCGAGCAGCATTTCGTGGTTGCGCCCGAACATCCGGATGTTGGCAAGGAACACTTCGTTCAGGATTTTTGAATCGCGGCGCACGTATCCCATTTCGGCGGCGAGGTAACGCGCCTCTTCGATAAGGTTCGGGATATTCACGTCGTGCGGGCAGCGCTCAACGCAGGTGTGGCAGCCGGTGCAAAGCCATATGGTGTTGCTCTTCACGATCCGTTCGAGCGATCCGATCTGCGTGCAGCGCATGACGCCGCGCGGTTTCAGGTCCATCGCGTGCGCCATGGGACAGCCGCCCGTGCATTTCCCGCACTGGTAACAGTCGTATTGCCGGACGTCAGCCTTCCGCAGCAATTCATCCAGCTTTTCCTTCTGCTCTTTCTGTTTTTCGCTTTGCATTCGATTTCCCTTTCAAATTCGATACGGAACCCATCCGGGCTTCAATGCAGGCAAAGCACGATCTCCCGCAGCGCCTCCCGCTCCCCGGCGGGGGGAAGAGCCGCAAGCGCCGCGAGCGCCAGGTCCGCGTATCGCTCCATATAGTCCCGCGTGTAAGCGACGCCCCCGGATTCGCGTACCCACTCCAATATCGCGAGCAGATCCGCGTCGCTTTTTTCACGCTTCCGGAGAAGCCGCGCGTGAACCAGGTCGGAAGCGGCGGCCTGGGCGTACAGGAGCGGGAGCGTGTAAATCCCCCGATTTATATCCTGGAACAGGGGCTTTCCGTCCCCAAGCGCGCCCTCGTAGTCCAAAAGGTCGTCCCGCAGCTGGAAAAAAGAACCTAACGAGCGACCGTAAGCAGAAAGTGCTTCCTCCTGTTTCCGGTCCAGCCCCGCCGCCCGTGCACCTGCCAGGCAGCTCGCTTCGATAAGCCGCGCCGTCTTGCGTTCGATGCGCGTAAGATAGTCCTGCGGCGTCTGGAGCGTCAGGTTGTATTCCACCCGGAGCTGGTGCAGCTCCCCAAGGGACATTTCCATCGGGACGCTGGCCAGAACCTCGTAAACGCCGGATTCCCGGTGGTTTTTCAGGATATTGATGGCTGCGGCGATGATATAATAGCCGTTTTGCGCCGCGTAATGTCCGCCCTTCAGGGCATGGAGCGTCGGCTTGTCGCGCCGCTTCGCGGAATCGTCCACGATGTCGTCATGCACGAGGGACGCGGTGTGTATCATTTCAAGGACCGCCATGAGTTCGCTTACCTTTTCGTCCGGCGCATCGCCGAAGCCGGAAGCCAGACAGAGCAGGATCGGACGCAGGCGCTTGCCGCCGCCCATGAGCGCGCTGTAGGCATAGTGGTCCATTTCCGAAGCGGTTTCTGAACGAAAGAGGCCGTGAAAAAGCGTTTCCATGTCCGTGAGGCGCCTCGTTACGCGCCCATAGGCGCCGCCGCAGGCAGTTCCCCGGACTTCATTGGCGTTGAGAAGCGTTCCGTTCACTTTTTATGTACCCCTTACAAACCGTGTCTACGGTTTCCAGATATGCGTCAAAATCAAAGCGCGCAAGGTAGCGGGAGCTGTCAACGGCGTAATCCTTCAGCCGCAGGGACAGATCTTCCAGCAACTGCCGGTTTTCAAGCGGCAGGACGAGCTTGACCGCCAAGCTGATGAAATAATCGCCAAGCAGGACGCGCGCGCCGTTGTGGCCGTCCATTTCATATAGCTTGCGCGACAGAAAGAACGCCTGGCAAGCCGCCGCGATTTCAGGCGCCCGCGCAATGGCGCCGAGGACCTGCAAGGCTTTTTGGATCACGGCGTCGCGATCCCTGCCCGAAAGCGAGCCGAAGCCGAATTCCGCCATCAGGGCATAACCCTCGTCCAGAAGGGCCTGTGCCTGTTTTTCCGTCATGTCACATAAACCGTTCCGATGTCAACGCAGGCATCCTCCACACGCACGGTCACGGAAACGTTTCCGCGGCCGGGCAGCTCCGCTTCCACGGTGTATTCGCCGCTTGCGGACTCCAGCGCGTCAAAGCGGAAATCCCCGTAGGGGTTCGTTTTTGTCCGGGCACATTCGGCGCCGTCTTTCACGAGCCGGATGTCGGCGTTTTTGGCGCAGACATCTTCGTCGTTTTCAAGATAGGCGATCTCGCCCGCGATAAAATGTTTGTCGAAACGGTGCAGGTTTTTATAATATACGCGCGGTCTGGAGGATTCGGGTATCAACGCGCGCAAGCCTTTGTCCGCCACGAGTTTTTCAAATTGCGGGTCTTCCAGCTTCACGGCGCGGAGGGCTTTCAGCGGGCAGGCCTGGACGCAGCGGGGTTCCTGCCAGCCCTCGTCTATGAGATGCGCGCAGAGCGTGCATTTCTGCGCGGCGCCGATCTCTTCGTTCCAGCTGACGCGGCCGTAGGGGCAGGCCTTGACAAGCTCCGGGGCACCCTGCGCGTGGGCGGGGTCGAGGATGACGATGCCGTCCTCCCGCTTTTTGAAAGCGTCCGGCGCGTTTTTTACGCAGGGCGCGTTGCCGCAGTGGTTGCAGAGCGTGGGGCGGTATGCCAGATCCATGCGGGGGTAGGCGCCGCGTTCTTTTCGTTCCATCCCGATCCACTTCTGGTCTTTCTTTTGCTGCCGGTCGGCGTAGGGGAGCCAGCAGTTTCCCACGTGTTCGTCCTTGCAGGACAGGAGGCAGGAGTAGCAGCCGATGCATTTGTCCGCGTCAAATACGATGTGCCATTTCTTCATGATTTTTCTTTCGCCTCCGCTTCATTCCACTTGCGCACCTCGACTAAGCATGAGTTGGGCGCGATGCCGTGGGCGTGCTTCGATACCGTCCGGCTGGACGTCAGAAGGTTGATGCAGCCGTTCCGGTCCGCGGATTTTCCGGGTTCGCCCACCGGCCTGTAGTCGGAGCAGGATTCGTGGGAGTGGATCACGCCTTCCGGAACCCGGCCCGTGATCTCCAGCCCGCAGAGGACGTTGCCTCGGTCGTTGTACAGTTCCACGACGTCGCGGGCATGAAGCCCTCTTTTTTCCGCGTCCCTGGGATGCATGCGGCAGATCCAGTAGTCGAAGCCGTCAATGCGGAGCCGGTGTTCCTCCACTTCGTTCATGAAGCCGCTTTTCCCGTCCTGCATGGTATGGAAGCTGTAGCGGGGGTGCGTGGAGATCAGCTGCAGGGGAAAGAATTTCCGCGCTTCGCTGGCATAGCCCTCCCAGGAGCGGATGTATTTTACAACGGGCGGCCGTTCGTCGTCGTCCGGCGCAAAGCGTTTCAGGCTCAGGCTTTCGAATTCAAAGAGGCCGGACTGCGTCTGCAGGCCCTCGCCGTAGCGTCCGTAAGATTCGCTGGGGAGCGGCGTGAGCTCCGGCGTGTCCTTCTTGCGTTCCTCATAGAACCACCGGTAAGCGACGGGGTCGCGGCGTTCTTCCGGGAGGGGCGGAACGATGTAATAGCCCTTTTGCAGGAATTCGATCCAGCTTACGCGGCCGGGCAGGTCGCTGGAATCGAATACGCGCTTCACCCAGTCGAAGTCGGTGTTGCCTTCGTTGAAAACCTGGCCCAGGCCCAGGCGGTTGGCGAGTTCAGAATAGATCTCGAAGTCAGCCTTGGATTCCCCGAGCGGCTCTATGCACTTGTGCTGGATGTGGATCACCCGGTGGTTGTTCTGCAGGTAGGCTTTTTCGATGTAGCCCCCGCAGTTGGCCGTCTCCGCGATGTCCCAGCGTTCGAAGTTCGTGCAGGCGGGGAGGATCACGTCCGCAAAGCGGGTTTCCCCTTCCATCCAAATGGACTGGTTGACCACGAATTCGAGGCTGTCCGTGCGGTACATCTTGACGAAGCGGTTGGATTCGGGCTGCGTCCCGATGTGCGAACCGCCGAATTTGTAGTACATCTTTACCGGGTTGTGGCCGGGCACGGGATATTTCAGCACGGGGAACTGGGAATTCTGCGAATAGACCCCGGCGATGTGGGCTTCGGTCTCGCCGTCGATGATCGCTTCCGGGATGCGGATGCGCGGGATGCCCTGCATGTTGGAATTTACGCTCGGGCTCATGGGCATGCGGTTGTAGACGTGTACGCCCGAACCGGTGGCGATGTAGTCGCCGGACATGCCGCCCTCGGCGTAGCCGGGGAAGTAAAAATGGGTGTCAAGGGGGGTGCCGTGCTGGAGGCAGCCGAAATTGACGCCGGGCTTGCCCCAGCCCTGCATGGCGACCAGGCAGACCATGGCGCTGGCCCATTCCGTGGCGTAGGCTTGCCGCCCCGCGCCGCCGAAGGAGTGCAGCGCGCCCGCCGCGAGGTAGGTGCGTTTGGATCCCCATTCCCGGGCGAGGGCCGTGGCGACGCGGGCCGGGACGCCCGTTTCGGCTTCCTGCCATTGCGGTGTCTTGGGAACGCCGTCTTCTTCGCCCGTGACATATTTTTTCCAGACGTCAAAGCCGTGGGTGCGTCTCGCGACGTAATCTTTATCGTAGGTGCCTTCTTTCATCCAGACGTAGGCGATGGCAAGGGCGAGGGCCGTGTCCGTGCCGGGCCGCGGCGCAATCCACCTGCCGCCGGTGAAGTGGGCGGTGCAGTTGAAGAACGGGTCGATGTGTACGACCTCGATCCCCAGCTCCTTGAGCCAGGCGCGGCGGACGGTGCCTTCGGCCGCGCCGTACACGCCGCTGGTGCTTTCCGGGTCGGCGGACCAGAAGACGATCATGTCGGAGTGCTGCATGCAGTCTTCGACGGTGTTGTAGTATTCCGCGCCGCCGTTTCTGGCGCTGCCGCCGTAGTGGTGGACGGCGCCCCAGGCAAAGCCCTCCCAGCTGTCGGGGTTGCGCGCGTCAAAGGTGGCGCCGACGCAGTTGAAGAAGCGCCGGGTGCAGCTCGTGTAGTAACCCACGTTGCCCCAGGTGTGGTGGCTGCCCGACGTGTGGAATACCGCGCCGGGCCCGTAGGTCTGGCGCACGCGCATGATCTCCTTCGCCACGATGCCGTAAGCCTCGTCCCAGCTGATGCGCTCGTAGCCCGAAACGCCTCGGTTTTCCGGGTTGCGCGCCCCGTCCGGGTCGAAATCGATGCGCTTCAGCGGGTGGAGGATGCGGTCAGGCGAATAGACTAAGGACTTCAGGGAAAGAGTGTGGGGCGAGACGGTCGTCCGTCTGGGCGGCGAGAATTTCTTGCCTTTGGCTTCTATCGTCCAGGATTCCGCGTCGGAGCGCTCCATTTCAAGCGGGGTGATGCGCACGATCCGGCCCTCCTTGACATAGACGAACACGGCGCCGCCGTTGCTGCCGTTCACGTAGCGCATTTCCCCGTTGGGCATTTTCTTTCCGTACACCTTGCCGTAGAGAACCGGGGCGGCGAAGACCTTGAGGAGCAGGGAAGAGAACCAGTCGGAATCATCGTCCGGCCCCTCCAGCACGAGGGAACCCGTCTTTGCGGCGTTCACGAATGCCATCTGGTTCCGGAGGATAAAGGTGAGTTTCCGGGCGATTTCCCAGTTTTCGAACTGCATGACGATGCGTGCGTTCGGGAAAACCCCCGTTTTCCCCCGCACTACGCCGTTTTTGATGGTGAGAAAACGCCCGTAAGCGTTGTCGCGGAGCTTGAGCTGAACGGTAAGGTCGCGTTTTTTCAGTTCTTTTTTGAACTCCGGGAACGTGGCTCCCAACACGTTCAGCGTCTTGTCCAGCGCGAACATCGTGCCGCTGAACATGAGCCTGTCGATCGCGCCTTTGGTATCAATCATGAATCCCCATCCTTCCTGGTTTTTAATACAGTGAGATGTAAAAAAATAAGCATACCTTAAAAAAATAGGAACAGTCAAAGGCGGGGAGGCACGCCGCAGATTATGAAAAGGGCTTGTAATCCCCTGTAAATTCGTTATAATAAAGATTATACAACCATTATCCGGGCATGACAAGGTGAAGCGCCACAGCTGATTGCGGACTTCTTTGTGAATTTTCACAAAGAGGCCCCGCGAAACAAAAAGGGGCGGAAAATGCGGATTACGCCTGAAATTTTACGGGATTTTTTTGCGGAAAACGAAATGGAAGCCACCGTCACGGGAAACACGAAACGGGCTTTCAGGGACGTGCGCCTTGCCGGGGAAAACGGCCCATTCGATCCGGATTATCTTTATTTTGTCCCGCGGGGCAAGCCGTGCCCGCCTGGGCAGGGGATCAGCGCCATCACCCTTCCGGGAGGCTCAGCCTTGCCGGAGGACGCTGAAAACTGCCAAATCTGCGTTCCGGCGGCGGGAGATGAGCGGATTTTCACGCTGGCGCAGGAGTGCTTTTCTTTTTATAACGAATGGGTGCGAAGCCTGTATGAATGCATTGCGTCCGGCGGCGCGCTGGACCGGATCATCGACATCTGCAATCCGGTCATCAAAAACCCGATCCTCATCGACGATTCCAGCTACCAGACATTGGCGAAGTCGGAACATTTCGCCGCCAGCGATTTTTTTGACGGCGAGTACGCCTTTGTGCATAAAAACGGCTATCATTCGCCGCAGTACGTGTCAACCATGCTGGTCAGCCCCACCGCCTGGAAATCTGCGTTCATTTCCCCGCGTCCGATGATCCATATCTTTGATTTTCTGGCGCACCGGACGGTATACAGCACGATCAAGGTCGATGACGAAGTGGTGGGCTTCCTTTCCGTCATCGGGGTGAAGCAGCCTTTGACAGAGGGTCTGATTGACGTGTGCGAGTGCTTTACGGAGGTGCTGGCCGTGGCGATGGCCAAGCGGCGCCGCACATCCCTCTCCAAGCAGAAACGCCTGAACAACGATCTTTTCCTGAACGTGTTCAACCGGCGCATCACGGATAAGGATCTGATGCATGCCATATTCCAGCAGGCGGGTCTCGTGGAGGATGAACGGCATTTCATCGCGATTTTCGCGGCAAACAAGGACGTGTCCGGCGACAGCTTCCTGATGGCCCGGATGATGGAGCTGTTTTCCGCCAACATGCCGAACTGCTATTCCGTGCTGGACGATTCCAGCATCGTGCTGATCGTCGGGGAACCCCCGGACGGACGCGGCAGGGCGGACGTGCTGCGCCTGAGCAGGGAATTTCTGCACCGGCCCCGTTCGGCCATCGGGTTTTCGCTGAATTTTGACAAGCTGGAGCAGGCGCCGCTGTACTACGCGCAGGCCAAGTCGGCCGTCCGCTTCGGGACGCTCGCGAATCCGGGAGGCCACGTTTTTAACTACCATGAGATCATCGGCTACGATCTGCTGTACAGGCTCGGCGGCGCGGAGCAGCGCAGGGCGCTTTACCATCCTGCGGTGGCGTCCCTGCTGGCGCACGACGCCGAAAAGGGCGGCAATCTCATCGCCACCCTGCGCGTCCTGCTGGAATGTGCGGGCGACACGGCGCTGGCGGCGGAAAAGCTGTTCCTCCACCGCAATTCGCTGTACTACCGCATGAAGCAGATCAGCGGGCTGACGGGCGTGGACTTGCAGGACGAACAGGTGCGCGAGCACCTCATGATCTCGCTGCGCGCGCATGACATCAACACGGCGGAAGAAGCGGAGACGGCCCCGGCGGATCCGGAGGAGGCAGGGGCGTGAACATCAACCATCTGCGCTATTTTATGGAAGTCTGTAAATGCAAGAACATCACGAAAGCTTCCGAATCCATGCATGTGTCCCAGCCGACGATCACCACCGCCATAAAAGAGCTGGAAAACGAACTGGGGTTTCAAATCTTCGACCGGACGAACAACCGCATCGGCCTGACTCCGAACGGCTCCCATTTGTCGCTGCTGACACAGCGAATGCTGGACTCGTTCGATAATTTTTACAGCGAAGCGATCGATCTCGGAAAGAACCAAAAGACCGTGCTGCGGCTGGGCATGCCCGCGATTCTCAGCACCTTTTTCTATGAAAGGATCGTGCCGAATTTCGAAGACGCGCACCCGCACATCCGCCTGCGCATCTTCGAAGTCCCGACGCTGACGGGGCTGGAGATGATAGACAACGCGTCGCTGGATTTCCTCATCGGCATCGTGGACGAAGAATCCGCCCTGGCATATAATTTCAGGGTGGTTTTCGATACGGATCTCATGCTTTTCATGCATCCGGACAACGTCCTCGCAAAAGAAAAAAGCATTTCAAAGGAGATGCTCCTGGATCAGCCGTTCGTCATGCCGTCAAAGGGTTCCATGCATTATAAGCTGATCATGTCCAAATACAAAGACGCGCCGCTGCACGTCGTGCTTTATTCGACGCAAATGCAAACGATCCGTTACATGATCCGGGAAAATCTGGCAGTCACCATTTTATATAAACAGGTATTTAAATCAGATGATCAGATTTGCAAGGTGCCTCTGAAAGAACCCCTGCTTGCGAAAATCGGCCTGTTCCGGAAGAAAAACATCTATGTCACCACCGCCATGAAAACCTTCGCCTCTTTTGTTTTGGAGCTTCAGGAATAACCGCAGGGCGAGCGTAACCCGGCATGTCTACCCATAAAACCGCGATCTCTCAATAAACAAAATTTATGCAGGGATAACATTTTGCAATTATACACCATCCGGATGATATGGTATTCTTTTCTATGGGCGTCAAATCCGAGCTGCCGCAAAGAAGGAAGTTTTTGATATGGGAGTAAACATAACAACATTTTTCGTAAACCCGTTTACGTTGATGTTCGCAGTGATTGTAACAGGTGTGCTTTTCGGAAAAATCAGGTTCGGGAAGTTTTCCGTCGGCGCGTCCGGCACCTTGTTCACGGGTCTTTTTTTCGGCTGGATCGCGTATGGAATCGGCAAAAACATCTCGGACAAGGACGTTTCTTACGGGACCGTCAGCAAGGTTATGGCGGACGGCATTGTTTCGAGCCAGTTTTTTGACCTTTTCCTGATCATCTTCGTGGCATCCGTCGGTCTGCTTGCATCAAAAGACATCCTCGCGGTTTTAAAAAAATACGGTGCCCGCTTCATTGTCATCGGTGTCACGACCACCTTTGTGGGATTTCTGATGACCTATGGGCTGACGCTGGCTTTCACGGCCAACAGCACGGTTTCCCCCTTTGCGGTTTCCGGCGTATATACGGGTGCCCTGACCAGTTCTCCGGGGCTTGCGGCGGCGCTCGAAACAGCCAAAACAGAGTCCGCAAAAATATCGGAAGACTATGGGGACGCCGGCCTTGAAAAGAAACAGGAAATTCTGGACAGCATCTCCCCGGATGAAAAGCTGGATCCCGCCGCTTATCCGGTCCTATCCGCGGAGCAAGTGGAGCTTTATTCAAACCATGCGGCGGCGGAGGTGGGCATCGGTCACGCGGTGGCCTATCCTTTCGGCGTCCTGATCGTGATTTTGGGCATGAATTTCTTCCCGAAAATCTTCAGGCTGAATCTCAAGGAGGAGTGGGAACGCTATGAAACGGAATTGCAGGGGGTTTTCGGCGATGCAGCCGGCAGGCCGCCTGAAGGGGAATTCAGTGCCGTGGGCTTTTTCCTTGTGGCTGTCATCGGTTACTTTTTTGGCGGCATTACGATGCCGCTGGGCCCGCTGGGGACGTTCTCGCTCGGTTCAACGGGCAGCGTTTTAATCGTTGCGCTTATTTTCGGCTGTATCGGGCAGATCGGCCCGCTGAACTTCCGCATGGAAGAAAAACCGCTCATATTTCTGCGCCAATTCAGCCTGTGTTTCTTTCTTGGCATCATCGGTTTGCGCTATGGCGGCCAGGTGGCCGAGTCGGTTTCACGGTCAGGCTTTGTGCTTATTTTAGCGGCCGCGCTCATCTGCGTCGTCGCGGCGACCTTCAGCTTCGTGCTCGGACGCTTTGTTTTTAAGCTCAACTGGATTTTGCTGTCCGGCGCCATTTGCGGCGGGATGACTTCCACGCCCGGCTTGGGCGCGGCGGTGGACGCTCTCGAAAGCGGGAAGCCTGCCGCCGGTTACGGCGCCGCCTACCCGTTTGCGCTGCTGACAAAGGTCATATTGGTCATCGTTCTGCACAAATTGCCGATGTAAGCTGAAAGGTGTGATTGGGCCCGCGAATAGACGCAAAATTCTGAAAAAAACGCCCTTTTGTGTATTTCAAACACGTTGGAATTTGAACGCATTGCAGGATATGCGTCGATTGCGCCGATAATTACGAAAAAGGCTTTTTTTGGCTTGCTAATTATTTGAAACATGTATATACTGTTAGCAGAAAGGTCTTGTTCAGTTTCATCCGGAAAGAACGAGGGTGTATATGATGGAAGAAAAAATCAGACGGGTTTTAACGGAAAAGGTGGGACCGTTGCTGGACGCGCATCATGGGGGCGTGGATCTCATGCGCTATGAAAACGGCGTCGCCTACGTGAAGATGACAGGCGCATGCGGAAGCTGCCCTTCGGCGCAGTACACGGTGGAGGAAGTCATCCGTTCAATCATGCTGGAAGAGCTTCCTGCGTTGGAAAACGTGATTTTGGACACTTCGGTAAGTTCGGATTTAATTGACATGGCCAAAAAAATACTCAACGGCGAGCTTCGGTAATGAGGTTGGGTTTGTTTTCAAAGAGGGTTTTTTCATCTGCTGCGCAACCTAACCCGATTTCTGCAAGAAATCGTTGGCAGGTGCCATGCAAGGCTCTCCAAAATCTATGATTTTGTGAGAGCTACTGCTGGAAGCAGGGGAAAGAAACAGGATGAGGGAGGAGTGTACGAATGGCATTGATGACAGGAGCGGAGTATATCGAAAGTTTGCGGAAACTGGGGACAAAGGTCTATCTGTTCGGCGAGCGGGTTGAAAACTGGGTGGATCATCCGTTGATCCGGCCGTCCATCAACTGTGTGGCAATCACCTACGATCTGGCGCATGATCCGGAATACAGCGACCTGATGACAGCCACGTCGAACCTGACGGGGAAGAAAGTGAACCGTTTTGCCCACCTGCACCAGAGCACGGAAGATTTGCGGAACAAGGTAAAAATGCAGCGGCTGCTGGGGCAAAAGACCGCATCGTGCTTCCAGCGCTGCGTGGGAATGGACGCGTTTAACGCGGTTTTCTCCACGACGTATGAATTAGACGAAAAATTCGGAACCAAATATCATGAAAACTTCAAAAAATATGTGGCGTTCGTGCAGGAAAACGACCTGACGGTGGACGGCGCGATGACGGATCCCAAAGGCGACCGGGGAGTTTCCCCAAGCAAACAGCAGGATCCCGACCTGTTCCTGCGCATCGTTGAAAAACGGGCGGACGGCATTGTTGTAAAAGGCGCGAAAGCCCACCAGACAGGATCCATCAATTCCCATGAGCACATCATCATGCCCACCATCGCCATGACGGAAGAAGACAAGGACTACGCCGTGTCTTTCGCCTGCCCCTCAGACGCGGACGGCCTGTTCATGATCTACGGCAGGCAGTCGTGCGACACGCGGAAAATGGAAGAAAAGGCGGACATCGACGTCGGAAACAAGCAGTTCGGCGGCCAGGAGGCCCTGGTGGTCTTCGACAACGTGTTCATCCCGAACGATAAAATCTTCCTGTGCGGGGAATGGGAGTTCGCGGGCATGATGGTCGAGCGTTTCGCGGGCTACCACAGGCAGTCCTACGGCGGCTGCAAGGTGGGCGTAGGCGACGCCCTCATCGGCGCGGCGGCCCTGATTGCCGACTACAACGGCGCCCAGAAAGCCTCCCATGTGAAAGACAAGCTCATTGAAATGACGCACCTGAACGAAACCCTGTACTGCTGCGGCATCGCCTGTTCGGCGGAAGGCTACCCCACGAAGGCGGGCAATTACCAGATCGACCTGCTGCTTGCCAACGTCTGCAAACAGAACGTCACCCGCTTCCCCTACGAAATCGTGCGCCTCGCGGAAGATATCGCGGGCGGGCTCATGGTCACGATGCCTTCCGCCGCGGACTTCCGCTCTGCGGAAAAGGTGCCCACCGCTTCCGGCCTGAGCGTGGGGGAATGGTGCAACAAGTTCTTCCGCGGCACGGGCTCGGTGCCTACCGAAAACAGGCAGCGGCTCCTGCGCTTCATCGAAAACCTCTGTCTGGGCGCGTCCGCCGTGGGCTACAGGACGGAATCCATGCACGGCGCCGGGTCCCCGCAGGCGCAGCGCATCATGATCGCGCGGCAGGGCAATATCGAAGCCAAGAAAGCCCTGGCGAAGAAACTGGCAGGAATCAAGGACTGATCCCTGCACCATGGAGCCTAAAATTTTAACACCTGCGGCATCCTGCTGCGTCAAGTTCTGCGGCGGCTGCAATCCGAGATATGACCGAAGGCAGGCGTATGAGGCGATAAAGGAACGCCTTGCGGGTGAGGTTCGTTTCGAATTCGCCGAGGACGGCAAGCGCTGCGACATGCTGCTTTACATGGCAGGCTGCATGAGCCGCTGCACGGATTTGCGCGGGTACGAAGCGGCGCGTGGAATTGTGACGGTATGGGAAGAAGAGCAGATCTGCGCCGCCGTCCCGGAGATACGCAGGCGGATGAACGCATAAAAAAATGAACATATATTCGAAACAGGAAGCGAGGAGGGCAAGCGATTGGATTGGAAAGAGGCCTATAAGAGCAAACTCTGCACGGCCGGCGAAGCCGTAAAAAACATCCGCAGCGGGGACACCGTGCTTATGGGGCATTGCGTGGGCGAGCCGGCGGCCTTGACGGACGCCATGGTCGCGAACGCAGCCCAGTATGAGAACATAGAGATCCGGCACATGGTAAGCTTAGGCAAAGGCGGCTACGCCGCCCCTGAGATGGAAAAGCACTTTCGGGTAAACCCCATGTTTGCGAGCGCCAACGTCAGAACGGCCCTGGCGGAGGGCAGG
>JAITOE010000065.1 GCA_031290135.1 Eubacteriales Family XIII. Incertae Sedis bacterium | reverse complement strand
TGATACGTCTTTACTATTATACTATATCAAAATCACAAATGCAAGCAGAAAGTGCCGGAAATTCAATATTTCCGGCACTTTTTTTCAGAATTTCTACTTATTTAGTTGTTAAACTTGGGAAGATTACTTTTAATGTGTTATTATAATAGTCGAGGTGATGAGCCAGTGGAAAGACTATTGATAGAGGATTTAATCAAATGGAAGGAAAATCCCGAAAAAAAGCCACTTGTTCTGCAAGGGGTTAGGCAATGCGGGAAAACTCATTTGGTTGAAGAACAGTTCGGTAAGAGATTTTATGACGATGTAGTTGTTTATAGATTTGATAAAGACAAAAAAATCGCAGACTACTTCGAGGCTGACCTAAATCCGCACCGAATTATAAAAGATATGACACTTAAAAGAGGCAAGGATATTTTGCCACATAAAACCTTGATTTTCTTCGACGAAATTCAGGAATGTAGCAAAGCTATAACTGCATTAAAATATTTTTACGAAGATGCACCTGAATATCACATCATTGCAGCAGGTTCTTTGCTTGGCGTTGCCATGAAAAAAGGAACGTCCTTTCCTGTCGGAAAAGTGGAGTTTTTAACTCTATTCCCTATGAATTTCTATGAGTTTCTCTATGCGGAAAATGAAATGTTAGCAAAAGAATTAGCAAAAAGCTCATTCGAGGATAACATTTGGAAAGATTTCAGGAGCGAATTGTTAGAGAAATATAGGGATTTTCAAGTAATTGGCGGTATGCCGGAAGTGGTTCAAGTTTGGCTTGACGCTAAAAGCATTGAGGCGGCTGAAAAAAAGCAAGACGAAATTCTTGTGTCTTATCAAAATGATTTGGGCAAATATGCGGAGGATAAGGAATATCCTAAAATCGCAGCGGTATGGAGGTCTATCCCAAGCCAATTAGGCAAGGAAAATCGCAAATTCATATTCAGTCAAGTGAAACAAAGCTGGCGTGCAAAGGATTTGGAAGATGCCCTGCAATGGCTAATTCGTGCAGGATTAGTGCATAAAGTCGAGTGTGTCGAAAAGCCTAATTTCCCCATTTCATCGTATGCCGACCACACTTTTTCAAACTCTATATGTCAGACATCGGGATTTTAAGACGACACGCAGACCTCTCTTCTTCTGTTATATTTGCGGATAATCCGCAATATAAAGAGTTTAAGGGGGCGTTGGCAGAAAACTTTGTGGCGTGTGAGCTGAAAATGATGTATGGGAAAACACGGGAAAAAGACTTGTATTATTGGACGCGCGAGGGTTCGGGCAAGGCGGAGGTTGATTTTATTTTGCAAGAAGATAAATACATCGTGCCGATTGAGGTTAAGGCAGAAAGTGCCAAACACGCAAAATCCATAACGTCATATTGTCAAAAATACAATCCCGAAAAATCAGTTTTGACCTCGCTTGACGAAATGACTGAAAAACGCTTGCCTTTATACGCTTTTTGGAAACTGAAAGAATGGCTTAACAAGTAAAGTAAGGCAAAAATTTAATAGTAGTTAAGGCTATCTTTCGACAGCAGGACGGAGCTCAGCGGCAAAGTCGGCGAAGTGGACATCCCCGCAGACGCGGTGGGCTTCCATCTCACCCTTGACGCCACCGCCCAGGCGGGCATCCTGACGGCGGCGGCGGCCGGCACGGTCAGCGCGGCAGCCGGCGCGGTGGTCACGAACGCCACCGTCAGCGCCGACGGCGTGAACATAGTCGGAAGCGGCACGTTCACAAAGATCACGGTCACCGCCGACGTGAAAACGCCGGGGACAATAAGCGCCACGACCACGGCCACCATCGTCAACAACTCTGCGGTCGCCGTATCCGGTTCCGGTTGAGTTCAGGATCGATGCGGAAGGCGTTTTGAAATCCGCTGTGAATCTTATCCCTGTCATCACAGGTTCAGCAGGTGTAACCGGCGGCGTCACCATTTCCAACGTCTATGGCGGAAGCGGCGCGTTCACCCTCAGCTATAGCGGTGCCACCGGCGGCACTGAGCAGGCCCCGGCGCCCGCCGCTGTTTGCGTGCGGGGTAGTTGCAGGCGGGGGGTAACGGAGAGAGTTGGTGCCGCTACAGAAGCAGCATCGCGTCTCCGTAGCTGAAGAAGCGATATTTTTTTTCTATCGCCGTCTGATACGCCTGCAGCAGCTTTTCCCGGTCGTAAAAGGCGGAAACCAGCATGAGCAGCGTGGATTTCGGCAGGTGGAAATTGGTGAGCAGCACGTCCGCCATTTTGAACGGATAGCCCGGATAGATGAAGATCTCCGTGCTCCCGCACCCCGCGTCCACGCGAAAACCCCCGGCGGACGCGTTGAAAGCGGCCGCGCTCTCCAGCGTCCGCGCGGAGGTGGTGCCCACGCAGATCACGCGCCCGCCGCCCGCCTTTGCTTCATTGACGGCGGCTGCGGCCTCCGCTCCGATTTCATATTCTTCCCTGTGCATGTGGTGATCCCGGATGTCCGCGGCTTTCACGGGCTTAAAGGTTCCGGGGCCGACGTGCAGCGTGACCCTGGCGATCCGGACGCCTCTGTCCGCCGCCGCTTCCAGAAGTTTTTCCGTAAAATGCAGGCCGGCCGTCGGCGCCGCGACGGAACCCCATGCGTTTGAATATACCGTCTGGTAACGAAGCGCGTCCAGCGCCTCCGCGGCCCTGTCTATGTAGGGCGGAATCGGCACGGTTCCGAATTTTTCCAGATTTTCCACGAAATCCCCATCGAGACGGAACCGGACCCGCCGGGTTCCGTCCGCGCCGTAATCTAATATCTCCGCCCGCAGCGCCGCTTCTTCTTCGCCGCGCCCGGAATGTGCGCGAAAAACCGCCCCGTCCCCGCGCCGGAGCCTCTTTCCGGGACGCACCATGCATTCCCATACATCGCCGTCCAGACGGCGGACGAGCAGACATTCCACCTTGGCGCCTGTCCCCTCACGGACACCTGAAAGACGCGCAGGCAAAACCTTGGAATCGTTCAGCACAAGGCAGTCCCCCGCGCGCAGATAGGACGGAAGATCATAAAACCGCCGGTGCTCTATCTCCCCCGTATCCCGCCGGATTACCATAAGACGCGATTCATCGCGCTCCGCGACAGGATATTGGGCAATGCGCGCAGGCGGCAGCTCGTAGTCAAAATCGTTCAGTTGCATGCTTTATTGCCTTATTTCCACATCGGTGAAATACTTGTTTATGATTTCCGCATAGGTAAAGCCCTGTTTTGCCATTTCGATGGCGCTGTCCTGCGGCATCCCAACCCCGTGGCCGTAGCCGTTCCCGGAGAAGACGATGCTTTCCCCGGACGCGCTTTCCCCCGTTCCCGCGCCCGCGCCGCCGGGTTCCGAGAGCGCCGATGCCCCCTGAAAACGCGCGTCCTTTACAAGCAGGGGGCGCGCGGCGTCCGCCCCTGCGGAAACCGCGAAGGCTTCAGCTTGGATTTTCCCCGTAAACGTCCCGTCTGTCACATAGACGTCCGACGGTGCCTGTGCGCCGTCGTTCAGCGTGAATCGAAGGGATTTTATCGCCGTGGCGCCCAAAACAGTGCGGATTTGCTCCTTTTCCAGCGTGACCGCCCCGGCCGCCCCGGATATCTTCAGCGTCCGCACGGAGCCGTTCACGTTCCTCGCGCTTATCGAAACAGAGCGGATCTCGCCCGGATCCCGCCCGCTTTCCGCCAACTTAGCGCGCAGCTCCCGCGTCGACGCCGTCCAGCTCCACGCGTATTCCGGGGCATATTCGTCGCGGACGCCGCGAAGATATGCCTCTTTTCCGTTCCATACATCCTCGGAATTTTGCGTGTGGCCGCCGCTGTTCTTGAAGTAATACCCGCTCGCCGCCTGTCCCTGATGGTACAGCTTGATCCCCGCCGTGCCGTCCACGGCCGCGTTCGTCTCCGCGTGTTCCCCGCCATAGCCCCGGTACACCTGGCAATGGGTGGTCGTACAGAGGTCGAAGCCGTCGTCCCCGTGCAGCCCGGCGTTGCCCGCGGCAAAGCTTCTGGCGACGACAGCCTGCGCTTTCAGCGCTTCCAGCGGACTTTTATATCCCATCTCCGCGTCGATGACGCCGTACAGATAGGCTTCCGCCGACAGATAATTGACCACCGTCAGCCGGTTCCCCGTGCTGGCGGCAAAGGAAAGCCCGCCCCTGTAGAACGCCCCTTTCTCGTATTGGACGAGGCCGCCGGAGGCATAATCGTAGGGCATGACGCAGTTCCCCCCGCCGAAGTCGTCCGAAACCAGCACGCCTTCCGCGTGGACTGCCGTATAGCCGCCGTTTACGGAAAACGTCAGCTGCGTATAGGCAGGGAGCGGCATGCCTTCCTGAAAACCGCCGTTCGCCATGACGCCCAGGATAAAGCCGCTTTCCGAATAAACCGTGCAAGACGCAGGCGCTTTTTCGCCGTAATAAAGGCCGACCCGGACAAAATCCCCGCCTTCTTCCGGGGCAGCCGAAGTCGCGGACGCCGCTAAGGGACACAGCGCCGCAGCAACCGCCACGATGGCCGCGCATCCCGCGACAGCCCTGCAAAACGCAAGCGCAAGCGCGGACCGTCCCCGCCTGCCCTGCGCCACGCCGCTTGCGAACCCCGCGGCGCGCCTAACGGTCCGCCGCATCTTCCGTAACCTCAAATATTGACATTTGCGCATTTTCTTTCTCTTCCGGCAAAGGCAGCCCCAGATGGATGTACGCCGACTGCGACGCCACCCTGCCCTTTTGCGTCCTGTGCAGATAGCCGGCCTGCATCAGGTAGGGTTCGTACACGTCTTCAATGGTGACGCGTTCTTCCCCGATTGCGGCGGCGATGGTGTCGATCCCCACCGGCCCTCCGCCGAAGCGGCCGATGATCAGCCGCAGGATGTCCCGGTCAAGCCCCTCCAGCCCCTTTTCGTCGATCCCCAGCGACTGCAGGGTGCTTTGGGTGATTTCGATGTCTATTTTGCCGCTGCCCCGCACCTGGCAGAAATCGCGGACGCGTTTCAGCAGACGGTTTGCCACCCTCGGCGTCCCCCTGGACCGCAGCGCCAGTTCAATCTGCGACTGCGGGTCGATTTCAACGCGCAGGAGTTCCGCGGAGCGGCGGAGGATGCTTTGCAGCTCATCCGGTTTGTACATTTCAAACTTGCTGACCACCCCGAAGCGGTCCCGCAGCGGCGCGGACAGGCTTCCGGCACGCGTCGTCGCGCCGATCAGGGTGAATTTTCCCAGATCCAGCCGGATGGAACGAGCGGAGGGGCCTTTGCCGATGATGATGTCGATGGCGTAATCTTCCATCGCGGAATACAGCACCTCTTCCACCGAGCGGTTCAGCCTGTGGATTTCGTCGATGAAAAGCACGTCGTTGTCGTTCAGGTTCGTGAGCAGGGCGGCCAGATCCCCCGCCCGCTCGATGGCGGGCCCGGACGTGATGCGCAGATCCACCCCGAGCTCGTAGGCGATGATGCCCGCGAGCGTGGTTTTCCCCAGGCCGGGCGGTCCGTAAAAAAGCACGTGATCCAGCGGCTCGCCCCGCATCTGGGCGGCCTGGATGAAAATTTTCAGGTTTTCCGTCACGTTCTTCTGGCCGATGTATTCGCTCAGCCGCTTCGGGCGCAGGCTTTGCTCCTCCGTCGCTTCGTCGCCGTCCAAATGCTCTGAAGTTATGATCCTGTCTTCGTATTCGTCCATAAATCCCCTACATGCGTTTGAGGGCTTGCTTGATGTATCCCTCCGTCGTAAGCGCGTCCCCGTCCGCCCCGTCCGCGACGGCCAGAACCGCCGCCGTGGCCTCCGAACGGCTGTATCCCAGACCGATCAGGGCTTCGGTCGCCTCCGCTGCGGGGCCGCCCTGCCCGGCAGGCGCGTTTGCGTCCGGGTGCAGGGCTTGCGCCGCGCCGGATTCCACGTAGACGCGCACCTTGTCTTTCAGCTCCAAAATAATCCGCTCGGCGGACTTTTTCCCGATGCCGTTGGCGCGGGTCAGCATGGCGGCGTCTTCAAACACGATCGCCCGCGTAAGCTCCGAAAAAGGCATGGCGGAAAGCACCGCCATCGCCGCCTTGGCGCCCACGCCGCTGACGGTCAGCAACTTGCGGAACAGCGACAGGGATTCTTTGTCCGAAAAACCGTACAGGCTGACGTCGTCTTCCCGCACGATCATGGCCGTGTAAAGCAGCGTCTGCTCCCCCTCCGCCCGCCGGTAGGCGGGGGAGTTGTCCGGCACGGACACCTCGTAGCCGATCCCTCCTGCCTCCAGGACGATCTTGCCGTCCAATTTTGCGCTGATTTCACCTTTGATTGAATATATCATGCGATTCCTGCTTTTCCATAGGCGACGCAGCGAAATGCAGCCGCTTCACGTCTGCCGTCTTTGCGGCCTGCCGCGCCGAAAGGTCACTGCGGCTTATCACTCTCTCTGCTAAAGGCCGCGCACCTTTTCCATGCGGCTGTGGCAGACCGCCGAATTCCCGTGGCAGATGGCGGCCGCCAGGGCGTCCGCCGCATCGTCCGGCCGGGGGATTTCTTTCAGGCGCAGGATCGTCTGTACCATGACCTGCACCTGCATCTTGTCGGCGCGCCCGTAGCCCGTCAGCGCCTGCTTGACCTGGAGCGGCGTGTATTCATAGATTTTGAGGCCGGAATTGGCGCAGGCCAAAATGGCGGCGCCGCGCGCCTGTCCCACCAATATGGCGGTTTTGGCGTTGCTGTTGAAGAAAAGCTCTTCTATGGCTGCCACGTCCGGGTCCTGCTGTTCTATGACGTCCATCAACTGCGCGTACAGGCGTTTCAGCCGGTCCGCGATGCCCGTCCCCGCTTCCGTCGTAACCGTCCCGTAGTCACACAGGGCGAACCGGCTGCCGTTCATTTCCACTAAGCCATAGCCCAAAATCGCATAGCCCGGATCGATTCCCAGTATCTTCATCTGATTCCCGTCCTACCATGGGTTTTCCCTGTGCCTGTTTAAATGATTATACCTCTTTTTTTGCATATTGTAAAATATTTTTAATTGTCAAAATGCCCAAATCAACTCCTGGTTCCTGGTTTTCAGGCTCCTCGCACAAGCAGAGGCGAAACGGTCGGCTGATTTTTCGATTGCCTATTGATAATCTCCCGCAATTCGTATACAATATACCTGCCACTGGGTATAATTCAGCAAGCTTTGAAGGGAGGCGCTTATGGACTACGGGATCATCTCTCTGCTGCCCATCGTTTGCATCATCGTGATGGCAGTCGTCACACGGCGCGGCATTGAAGCGCTGGCGTTCGGCGTGATCGTATGCTACATTATTTTAGAGGGCTTCGATTTCTTCTTCGTGATGCTTGACGACCTGATTGCCGCCATGGGAGATTACGACGCGCTCTGGCTGCTGCTGCTGTGCGTATTCCTCGGAAGCCTGTCGATCCTGCTGGAACGCTCCGGCTCCGTCCACGGCTTGGCCCGCGCGCTGGGCAGGTTCGCGAATTCTCCGAAGAAGTCCATGTTTGCCGCGTATCTGGCAGGGATCGTGGTATTCTTTGACGATTACCTGAATATTTTCGTGGTCGGCTCCCTCATGAAAAAGGTGACGGACAAAAATAAAGTGCCGAGGGAAATGCTGGCGTACATCGTGGATTCCACCGCGGCGCCCGTCTGCCTGCTCATCCCGTTGTCCTCCTGGTTCGTTTTCTTCTCCGTGATCTTTGGCGAGCAGCCGGAACTCGAGCAGTTCGGGTCGGGGCAGGGCGTCTATCTCCAGTCGATCCCCTTTATTTTTTACGCCTGGGCCACCGTCATCGTCGTCCCCCTTGTCATTGCCGGCGCAATCCCCAAATTCAAGCCCATGCGAAAAGCGGTGGAGCGGGCGCGGAGCGGCCAGCTCATGTCGCCGGAAAGCGCGAAGCTCGCCATCAACCAGGAAGGGAAAACGGCGAATAAAAATCAAGGCAACCCTTGGGATTTCGCCCTGCCGGTGTTGGCGGTGATCGTCCTGTCCATTGTCACGGGAGACGTTCTGGTCGGACTCATCGCCGGCAATGTGGTTTGTTTCGTTTTATACTGGCCAAGGAAAAAGATGAAATTCAGCGTATTTTTTGACAATGCCTTAGACGGCTTTGCCAGCGCGACGCCCCTTGTGGTCATCTGCGTTATTTCGGTATTCGCAAGGACGGGATTCTCAAAATTGGGCATATCCGATTACGTGATTTCGGTCGCGGAGCCTTACCTGTCGCCGAACCTGTTCCCTGCAATATCCTTTGTCATCGTCGCCGCGCTCGCTTTTGTCACCGTGAGCTGCTGGGGCATCGTGTCGATCTCCATTCCGATCCTCATCCCCATCGCGGTTGCCGTCGGCGCCGACCCGATTATCACGGCGGGCGCGATTCTCTCCGGTTCCGGCTTCGGGAGCCATACCTGCCCTTATGAGGACGCAAGCGTCCTGACTTCCCAGGTCACGGGCATCAGCTATATCGAACATTTTGCCACGCAGGCGCCCTTTGCGGGGATCGGCGCGGCGCTGTCGGTTGCCGGCTATGTCGTGTGCGGCTATATATTTTAACGGATGCCGCAGACAAGGGTGGCTGCGGGCAGTGACAGGAGAATAGGTTATGGATCAAAAACGGACGCCGCTGTTTGACGCGATCAAAGATTTTGCGTGCCGGGACGTCGTCCCGATGTTTATCCCGTCCCATAAAATGGGCAGGGCGATCCACCCGGAATGGAAAGAATTCGCCGGCGAAAACATATTCAAAATGGATCTCTGCGAAATCCACGGGCTTGACGACCTGCATCAGCCCAAAGACGTGATCAAGGAATCGCAGGAGCTGGCCGCGGACGCCTGGGGGGCGGACCGCAGTTTTTTCTTAGTGAACGGAACGTCCAGCGGCATCATCGCTTCGATTTGCTCCGTCGTTTCGGAGGGACAGCAGATTATCGTGCCGAGAAACGCGCATAAATCCGTCGTCTTCGGGCTGATCGTCAGCGGCGCGGAACCGGTGTATGTTTCTGCGGACATCTATAAGGAAAAGGGTCTGGTCGGCGGTTTCCGGCCGGCGGAATTGGATAGAATCTACGCGCAAAATCCCGGCGCGAAGGGCGTCTTCGGCGTCAGCCCGACCTACCACGGGATCTGCAGCGACATGAAAGGGCTGATCGACGTGACGCACCGCGGCGGCGGCATATTCATCGCGG
>JAITOE010000021.1 GCA_031290135.1 Eubacteriales Family XIII. Incertae Sedis bacterium | reverse complement strand
TCAAACGCGTATGGCGCTTTTGCGTGGACGGATGACGCAACCGTGCCGACCGTGACAAATGGCGGATATGAAGTGACTTTCACGCCAAGCGCGGACACGCTGAGAAATTATGAAACCATCCGCCAAGCGTAGTCGCCGCATATGCCGTGAGCGGCACGAACGGCATAATGCCTGCCATCATCATGACGGCAAGCGCAAACGCTAATATACGTTTCGAGGCAAGACGACTCATAACGCCACCTCCACGAAACGGTTTGTGGAAATTTTAGAAAAATGTGGAAAACGCCGTGCAGGCGGCGGGAACATCATTGCCAAAACGCAATGTGAATTGGTGCCCCGCCACAAAGGAAGATCTGTGACATTTTCATTAAATTTTCCCGGAAAACGCGAATGTCCCCCAAAAACATAGTATGATGATATCATCGTTAAATTACATGATTCAGAGAGGTTGCCCCCATGATACGAAACAACAAAATAGTGGCGCTCCTGCTGGGCGCCCTGCTCCTGTTCGCGCTTTTCCCCGCCGCGCCGGCCTGGGCCGCCGCCCCCGCTGCCCCCGACGCCCCGCCTCCGCAAGACGCGTCCGCCGTCCCGCCGGTGTCGCTTGCCATCAACAGCGTCCCCATATACACGGACGTCCCGCCCGTCATCGTCAGCGGCCGGACTCTCGTCCCCGCCCGCGCGGTCTTCGAGGCCCTGGGCGGCACGGTGGCCTGGAACGATTCGGAACCGCCGGGGCGGGTGTCCGTTTCCTGCGCGGACATCCAGGTCACCCTTACCATCGGCTCCGTCACAGCCCTCGTGAACGAGGCGGAGGCGGAGATGGACGTGCCGCCCCAGATTGTAAGCGACCGGACGCTGATCCCCGTCCGCTTCGTCTCGGAATCCCTGCATTTCACCGTGCGGTGGGATGAGGCGAACCGCACGGTCAACATCTACACCCCGGACTTCGACATGCCGCCCGACATCACCGGGATAGAGGAACTGGACGTTACGGCTACGGGCACGGGCACCCGCGTGACCGCCGTCGGCTCGAAACTCTTTGAAAACGTCACTTCCGGGAGCCTCGATCCTCGGCAGGTTTACCTTGACGTCCCGGATTCCCTGCTGATCGCGACCACCACCGCGCTGGAATGGCAGCGGGAGATTTCCGTCGTGCGCGGGGTTCGTGCGGAAGAACCTGCGGAATCCGTGACGCGCCTCATATTCGAACTGTCGGAAGAGGCCGCGCCCCTGCTGACGTTCTCCCCCGAAGAAAACAGCCTTTATCTGGATTTCCCGGCGCCGCAGGTTCCGTATAACCCGTGGGCGGACGGAAAGCTCTCCGTGATCTTGGATCCGGGGCACGGCGTCGATACGCTGGGGAAACGAAGCCCCGACGAAACGCTTATAGAGTATCTTTTCAACCGCGACATGGCGGCCCGCGTGAAAGCGCAGCTTGAACGGCACGGCGTGGAAGTGCTGTATACCGTGTACGACGAAATGGATCTCCCCTTGGCGGACCGCTGCTTGGCGGCCAACCAGTCCGGCGCGGATCTCCTTGTCAGCCTGCACGCCAACGCCGGCAACGGCAAGAGCTGGAGCAACTCGAACGGATGGGAAATCTACACCTACAAGAAAGGCAGCCACTCCGAACGCCTGGCGAACCTCATCCACGACGAAGCCATCCCCGCCAGCGGCCTGGCGGACCGCGGGGTCAAGGCGGAACGCTATTACATCATCCGCAACGTGAACATGCCCGCCGTCCTCATCGAACATGCGTTTTACACCAACACGAACGAAGTGGAGCTTTTGAAATCGCCGGAATTCCGCGAACGGCTCGCCGTCATGGACGCGAAAGGCATCCTGAAATTTCTGGGTGTCCCGTGGGTCGCGCAATGACTGTTATCGGCGCAAAAAAAAGAGGGGGGTGCGGTTCCCCTCTTTTTTTTGCCGGCTTCCTTGCCGGCGCTTGGTGCCGGTGCAGTTCACTGTTCGTTTGCTTTCGCCCACTCCAACTCTTCTTCGTAGCCCCCGTCGTATTTCTCTTCCCGGTTTGCTTTCACCCAGTCCACTACCTCTTTTTGATCGAACCGGATGTTTTTTCCGAGCTTGATGAAGGGGAGCCCGCGCTTCTTTAGGTTGTAAACAGTGCTTCTTGTGACCTGCAACATCTCGCTGACGTCGTCGATTGTAAGAAACTTGATATCTGCTGACATCAAATCTCCCTCCTTTCGCCCTGGGACAGTTGTTGATTGCTCCTCTAATTAAACGAAAAAAGATCCCATCGATCCGATATTTAATTACAGGAACAACAATGGGTATATGACGTGGTACGTATTCATTATACAGTGCTGTATGTTAAAATTCAATAAAAAGTGTTGTTTTTTAATTTTTTTTTTCGTATTGCGAACAATCGCTCGTTCGGGTTTGTCAATTCATTGTATTTCCGCGCATTTACAGACGCGCAGCAAAAGCAAGGCAACGGCACGGTTCCCCCATAGGTTCAATTTTGGTCTTGTCCAAAATTGCAACCCCATGGCGGCTTAGTAAAGCGGTAACCCCATGCCTAAAGGCAGGGATGTGCACCGTCCGTTCAATGCCGCTTGAACGGAATCACTTTCCCTCCCGCGACATGCCTTTTTCTCTCGTACCCGAAGATTTCCATGGGCGTAAATCCGCGGTTTTCCGGCAAGCGCGTGTGGTTGCACAGATCCACGAGCAAACGTTCTATGACGACTTGCTCCTGCTTCGTCGGGATGATGCCCTCTTCCCGCAGGATCCCGAAAACTTCCCGGATGTCGCCCCCGGCGTAAATGCAGTAACGGATATCCGCCAGCAGCTCCGCCGCGTCGCCGTCCTTCAGGCCGTATTGCTGCCTGAGATAAAACCGCACGGCCTCCGTTTCCGCGCCCTTTTCAAAAAAACCCTCGTCCGCGTATTGTATGAAGATTTTCTTCGGCGGCAGATAAAACGGCTTTCCCTCCTGCCTGTGGCGCAGAGCCTCGTAGATCGCTTCCGCGTCTTCGTTTTCGACCAGACGCTTATCCGTCAGCTTTCCGTCGTAGATGCGCGCGGCCGGATCCCGGAACCGCATCCGGTAATGCGTTTCCAGAATTTCTTTTTCACTTGTCGCTTCGTTATTCTGGCTGTTGAACAGGCAAAGCAGATCCTCCGGGGAAATAAAGACGTACAGGTTGACGGCGGCGCTGATGTAGTTGCGCAAAAGCCAGTAACGCCGCTGTTTCCGCTCGAATTCGTCCGTGACCGTCTCCCGGAAGAGAACGGCCACCTCATCCGGCACAAGAAGCTTGGATTCTTTCGAAAGATAGCAGTAGCCGCACTGGGCATAATACCGAAAATCGCTTGTGTTTTCAACGGTTACGGACTGATCCGATTCTATGCACTTCCGAAGAAGCGCGGTCTCCCGGCTGCTTCCGTTCATCAGCCGGACATAAGCGGCGTCCCGGTTCAGGATAAAATCCGCCATGTTGCGTATCATTTCGGGCTTGCTGTGGACGAAGTTGCTTTCTATCTTCATGCCCCGCTGGATTCTCAGCAGATCCGATTTTGAAAAGCGCTGTAAGAACGTATGTAGGCTTCTATCCACCTGCAGTCACCCCTTTCCGCATTTTTTCCGTCGGATTTTATGATATTGCTCCGGCCATTAAATACAGATAGTCAACTATCGTCCTGTGATTATCATTGTATCACAAGCTTGCTTTTTTTGAAATACGCTTTCCAAAAAATTCCCGCAAAAAATGGTAATTTTCATCGGATTTTTCGACTATTATTTGACATTATCGCTTTTTTTGGACTTTTTTCGGATTTGATGCAAAATTCATCGTAAATTCCCAAAGTAAGTTCCACAGTAGGAGGGCGATGGAATTTACATTGAAAAACCAATGGAAACAACTATGAAATGCCGTCCGGAAAAGCGGGGTTTCAAGGCGTTCATATGGG
>JAITOE010000108.1 GCA_031290135.1 Eubacteriales Family XIII. Incertae Sedis bacterium | reverse complement strand
CAATCGCTCACACCCAATCTGCTAATTTGCTGACTCTGTGAAATCAAGACGGTTTACGACTATCACCTTTTCTTTCTTGCAGAAATCCACGCCCGCAACGACTTTCGACAGGAGGGGGTTCGGCTTGATGCCGGTAAATTCAACATGCGGCACTCCGGTCTTTTCTATCGCTGCCCGCGTGTCTTCCACGGCCTTCTTTGATCCGCCGCCGCCGGAAGAGACCAGCAATATTTTTGTCGCCCCCGCCTTTTTCAGCTGTTCGGGCAGCGCGTCCATCGCCGATTCCCCGAAGATAATCCTTGTCGGCGCATAAAATTCAAAATCCAGCATCCCGGCATCCTCCCTTACTCTTCAAACTTTCTGAGCCCTTGGCTCTCCATCCATTGATCCAGCTGTTCTATCATTCGTTTTTCGTCAAAGTCCGTGTTGTCGCCGCCTTGGTTGCCTTCGTAATGCATGACGTTGACGCCCACTTTCCGCAGGCGCCGCGCCTGTTCCTTGCGGGTGAGGGTGCATCCCACGCCGCTGCGCCACAGCGGCAAAAGCGCCCCGTCCACCTGATAGATGTCGGCGAACTCATTGAGGGCATAGGGGCGAAGGTATTCGTCTGGCTTGAAATGATGGGGATGCCGGGCGTCCGCGCCCGTAATGAAGCGTATCTCGTCTTCCCGCGTCTCTATGGGCATGTCGCGCGAAAAAATGGGTTCATATGCCACTTTATCGGCCGGCGTCCCGTCAAGCTGCCGGATCGCTTTCATGTTTTCGTCCACGACCGTATAATCCCTGTCGCTGATGCTCCCGTCCGCTTTGCGTTCCAGCTGCGCGAAGGTGAAATTGGTGTACTGCGAGCCGATGCAAACCGCACCGTATTTTTCCATGTACCGGTAGTACTTCAGGAAATAATAACCCGGCGGGTGCGCTTCCATCCAGCGATAACGCTCCGTGCCCACCGCCGCGACGTCGTTTTCCGTGCGCCATTTCACCTCGTCCCGCACCATTTTCCAAAATTCGACCACTTCTTTCATCGGGAGCTTGACCAAGCCGCCCAGCGCATAGGTTGAATACAGCTCCTTCACGGAGAGCGGGGCCGGCTTATGCGCCATAAGGGTGAAAATTTCCTGCCTGTATTGTTTGATTTCATTGCTCGTGCGGATCAGTTCCAGCAGTTTTTCTTCGTCAAGCGCCTGCCCGAAGATGCGTTCCATGTCGTTGATCGTTTTCAGCAGACACCAATTCCGGTGTTCCAGCATGGATTCCTGGCGCGCTTCGTCATAATCGCCCAGATATATCGTGAAATCCGTCATCCATTGGGGTACCGGCTTGAAGTCGCGGCACTGCTGGCCGCGTTTCGCATGGCAGTCGCACACACAGGGGATGGGCACGACGAACTGCCGCTCCGGGAAAGGCGTCCCGTCCGCCTGGCGTCCTATGAATTGTTCGCCCCAGAACACGCCGTGGTAGCCGCAAATCTCGCGGCCCCAGCCCCGTATTTCGCTGGCCAGCCGGAATTCCCTTGCTTCTTTCAGGTATTTGGCGGCTATCGTCGAACCTCTGGGATTGTCCTCAATCACCGTGACGGCGGGGAAGGCTTGCTGCCAATCCACCACAAACGAGGTGTTCCCCTGCCCCACGACCGTGTCCGGGCGGTCAGACGATTTCTCCCAGCGGGCCCGGAGTTCTTTCGCTTTTTCCCAGTATTCAAGCGGGCGGGTTTCCCATATTTGTCCTTTCATCCTTTTCTCCTCCTGATTTTCCGAGAGACTGCGCATCGTTGCCTATCCAAAGTGACCGAAGCAGCCCATTTTCCCCGGCCGGAAGATCCGTTCATCCATTGTTTTCAAATTGGGGCTGACAGCCGGCGCAAAGCCCATTTGCCGCAGGACGTCCTTTTCCAGATCCACGCCCGGCGCGATTTCCAGCAGCACAAGCCCTTCTTTTTCTATTTTAAAGACGGCGCGTTCGGTAATGTAATACACGTCATGCCCCGCCTCATAGGCCACGGCGCCGTTAAACGTAATCTGCTCCGCCTTGTCAACGAACTTCGGTATCTGCCCCTCTTTTTGGATATGCAGCTTCCCGTCCGATACCTCGGCCTCAAAGCCTTTCGTCCGCAGCGTCGTGCAGAAGATCACTTTTTTGGCTGTCTGGCTGATGTCTATAAAACCGCCCTGCCCGTTGGGATGGCCGGCAAACTTGCTCACGTTCACATTGCCTCCGCGGTCCACCTCGGCCGCGCCCAGCACGGTAATGTCCAGGTTCCCGCCGTGATAAAAATCGAACATCGAGGAGGGGGAGACAAAAGACTCCGGGTTCATGGAAACGCCGAAATTCGGCGGCGGAAGCGGCATGCCGCCAAAGACGCCGAGCTCCAGCGTAAAGTTCAGTTTGTCCGCCACCCCCTCAATCGCCGCCGCGACCCCTGTGCCCGCGCCGACGCCGACGCCGAGGTTGACAATGGCGCCCGGAAACAATTCAAACACGGCCCTCCGGCACATGACGTCGTCCACGCTGACAAGCGGCTTGGGAGAGGCGGCCGCCGCCGCAAGGCCCCTCGCTTCCCCGCTCAGGTAGGGATTGTAACCCGGATCCGCGGACTGCCTGTGGCATTGTTCCGGATCTTCCGTGACGACCACGGCATCCACCAGTTCGCCGGGCACGACCACGTCCTTCGCTTTCAGCGTGCCGTTTCTCACGACGCCTTCCACCTGGACGATCACCTTCCCGCCTGCGGCCTTGGCCGCCATCGCGGCCTCCAGCATTTCAAGCTTGAGCGCTTCATGGTCGATGGTCACGTTCCCTTTTTCGTCCGCATAGGTTCCGCGGATCAGCGCAACCGTCACCGGAAAACTTTTGAAAAACAGCCATTCTTTCCCTTCAATTTCGATCAGGCTGACCATGTCTTCTTTCGTACTTTCATTGAGCTTGCCGCCGTCCTGCCGCGGATCTATATAGGTTCCCATCCCTATCCTCGTCAGAAGGCCCGGCTGCCCGGCGGCAACACACCGGTACAGCTGGTTAAAAACACCCTGTGGAAGGGCATAGGCCTCGAATTCGTTGTTTTCTATCATCGCCCGCAGTTCCGGTACGACTTTCGGATGCGTGCAGACATGGCGTTTTAAAAAACCCGGATGGGCAAATCGCGAATCCCAGCAGTGGACGCCCTTGGGATCCCCGTGGCCGCCCGCGCTGTATAAAGTCAGGCCGCCGGGCGATTTCCGCTCTACAAAGCGTTCCTCCAGCTTCATCACCACGTATTCCGGATAGCCGACGCCGCCGGCCGCGGTGACCGCCACAAAATCCCCGTCCCGGATCAGGTCCAGCGCCCCGGAAATGTCTGTTACTTTGCTTTTCACTGTGTACCTCCTGAAACGGCTATGCCGTTTTGTTTTCCATATAATAACTGTCGCCCCAGCCTGCGGCGTATAGCGCCGCTCCCAGCGCGCCGCCGTATTCCGCGTCCTCCGGGATGGCGAATTCGATCTTTGAGCGGGCATTCAGTGCCTTTACGAATGCGGTGTTTTTTGTCAGGCCGCCGAGCAGGACGACCTTATCTAACCTTGGCACGGTGATGTCGTTTATGGAATTCGTGACCCGGATGACCGCAGAGGCCGTGACCGCCGAGGCGACTTCCTTCGCTGAAACGCCGTTGTTCAGCAGGTTCAGCGCATCGAGTTCGCCAAACACGATGCAGCCGTCGCTCACGGTGCTGCCGTCCGGCGCCACGGGCGGAAGGCCGTCCATGTCCGCCAAGGACAGCTCCAGCCTCCGCGCCATGTTCCTGAGAAAACTGCCAACGCCAGCGGCACATTTTTCGTTGATCACCAACTGCTCTATGCGGCCCTTTTCGTTCACGGACGCCACAAGCGTTTCGTCCGCGCCGACGTCCACGACGGTCGTAACCTCCTGGCAGAGGAACTGCGCCGCTTTTAGCGCGGCCACGGGTTCTGTGATCACGTCGCCGGCGATAGAGGCGACGTCGAATTTTCCCTTTCCTGTCGCTACGGTCCGGCTGACGTCCCCGGCGGTCTTCCCCGCATCCCGCAGCGCTTCACCGAGGGCGGTTTCCGTTGCCGCAAGCCGCTTCCATCCGCCGGATCTGCCCTTGCTGCGGCCTATGGCTTTCCCGTCCTCCAGAATTACAACCTTCACATTTTCGATTCCTACATCTATTCCCGCTGTAATCATCGTACTGCCTCCTTCGTCAATCCTTACTCTTCAAATTTTCGCAGGCCCTGGCTTTCCATCCACTGATCCAATTGCTCAATGACGCGTTTTTCGTCATAATCCGTGTTGTCGCCGCCCTGGTTGCCTTCGAGATGAAATACGCTGATCCCCGCCTTGCGCAGACGCCGCGCCTGTTCCTTGCGGGTCAGGGTGCAGCCTACGCCGCTGCGCCAGATCGAAAGCAGCGCGCCGTCCACGCCATAAACGTCAGCGAATTCATTGAGCGCATACGGGCGAAGGTATTCGTCCACCTTGAACGTCGGGGACGACAAAGCCCTGGCGTCGGCGCCCGTGGTGTAACGAAGCTCATCCTCCCGCGTCTCAATGGGCATGTCAGCGGGATGGTCCGGCACGTCTCTCGCGCCGATGCTGCCGTCCGCTTTCCGTTCCAGCGCGCCGAACGTGAAGTTCGTATACTGCGAACCGATGCAAACCGCGCCATATTTCTCCATATAACGGTAATATTTCAAAAAATAGTAACCCGGCGGATGGTGTTCCATCCAGCGGTAGCGTTCCGTGCCGACTGCGGCGACCTTGTTCTCCGCTCTCCACTTTACCTCGTCGCGCACCATGCGCCAAAAATCCAGGGCCTCTTGCACGGGGAGCTTCACCAAACCGCCCAGCGCATAGGTTGAATACAGCTCTTTCACGGAAAGCGGCGCCGGCTTGTATGTCATGTAAATAAATATTTCCTGCCGGATTTTTCGGATTTCTTTGCCGGCCCGGATCATCTCCACCATTTTCTCATCGTCGAATTTTTGCCCGAAGATGCGTTCGAGGTCGTTGATGGTCTTATACAGGCAATAGTTTCTGTGATCCAGCATGGGCGCTTCGCGCCTTTCGTCGAGTTCGCCCAGATACATCGTCATGTCGTTCTGCCATTGCGGCACCGGTTTGAAATCGCGGCACTGCTGCCCGCGTTTGGCGTGCGAGTCGCATACGCAGGGAAAGGGTATCACGAATTCGCGCTCCGCGAACGGGCTGCCGTCCGGCTGCCGTCCGAGGAATTGCTGCCCCCAGAAAACGCCGTGGTATCCGCAAATTTCGCGTCCCCAGCCGCGTATTTCGCTGGCTAAGCGGCATTCCCGCGCTTCCTTGAAATTTTTCGCGGCAATCGTGGAACCGCGCGGGTTGTCCTCAATGACCGTGATCGCCGGAAACGCCTGCTGCCAGTCCACGATAAACGAGGTGTTGCCCTGCCCGACCACCTTGTCCGGGCGGTCGCCCGATTTCTCCCATCTTGCCCTGAGTTCTTTCGCTTTTTCCCAATATTCAAGCGGTTTTGTGTCCCAAATCTGTCCTTTCATGGATTCCCCCTATATTACGAGCGGCGTATGCCAGCCCTTGAGACGAACCAGGCCCGGCCGAAGCATGTTGCAGAACGCTTCCAGGCGCAGGCGCGTTTCCGCCTCGGGCAG
>JAITOE010000100.1 GCA_031290135.1 Eubacteriales Family XIII. Incertae Sedis bacterium | reverse complement strand
GGACTGTGCCATTTGGGCAGCGTGACCACGCTGGTGCTGGACGAGGCGGACCGGATGCTCGACATGGGCTTCATACAGGACGTGAAGAGCATAATCGGAAGACTGACGACCGATCGGCAAACTCTGCTGTTTTCGGCGACGATGCCCAAGGAAATCGTTGAGCTGTCCGCGTCCATTCTGCGGAATCCCATGACCGTGTCCGTCACGCCGGTATCTTCCGCAGTGGAAATGATAGAACAATCGGTCTATTTTGTCGATAAGTCGAACAAGGGACGTTTGCTGATTGATCTGCTGAAAGACGGCAGCATCACATCCGCCCTGGTTTTTTCGCGGACGAAGCACGGGGCGGACAGGATACAGAAGACGCTGCGTCTGGCGGGGGTGCCGTCCTGCGCCATCCACGGCGACAAATCGCAGAACGCGAGGCAGGCCGCGCTGTCTGATTTCAAAGCGGGCAGGGTCCGCGTGCTGGTCGCCACCGACATCGCCGCGCGCGGCATCGACATTGAGCAGCTGTCCCACGTCATCAACTACGACCTGCCCAACATCCATGAAACCTACGTACACCGGATCGGGCGGACCGGCCGCGCCGGGCTGACCGGGACCGCGATTTCATTTTGTGATTTCTCCGAAAACGAATTTCTGGAGAACATCCAGAAACATATCGAAACGCGGATCACGGTGGTCCACGACCATCCGTACCCCATGCAGAATTTTGAACTGGCGGATTCAAAACCGAGGGCGTTCGCGCGGAGAAGGGCCATGGGGCCGGGAGCCGCGAAATCATCGGACGCCGGCATAAAAAACGTACACCCGCACAGCAAAAACAACAGGCCCAGAAAACCCAGCCCGAACAGGGGAGGCAGGGAAGAGAGGGCAAGATAGCGCCTACAGGGCAGGCAGCGCGCGCAGAAATTCATCGACGCTCTCGTAGATTTCCACGTCTTTCTTTGCGGCCTTGCAGGCTTGTTCTATGCGGTCTGCCTGGGATCGCCGCTCCGGATCCGGGCCGGCCAGCACAACATGTACGCTGCTCCGGACGTCTCCTGCGTCCGCATGCAGCACAGGGGACGTCACGCCGGACGCGCCGGAACGCCGGGAGGTCTTGAGCTCAAAACCGCCGAAAATCTCTTTTTTCGATTCCGCAATTTTAATGGACATCGGCGTCATGCTGTACCGGGGCGGTTCCGGGCTTTCGTCAAATGCGGCGATGCCGTAAACTAAGGGCAAAGCCTGTTCGGCGGGAAAATCCGCCACGCGATCCGGGAGATTCACGCGATTCCAGTATTTTTTCCTGTATTCGAACGGCGACATGCCAAACCACTCCGCAAAATCGCGCCGCAGATATTTCACGTCGGAAAACCCGCAATCCACGGCAATGTCCCCGATCCGGCGGTCCGTGGCGAGCAGAAGCTTCTCCGCCGCCGCGACGCGATAAAAGCTGAGGTTGTCGCTGAAATTGGAAAAACCGACTTCCTTAAACAGATGGGAGATGTACGACTTGGAATAATATTCTTTTTCCGCGATGAGATCCAATACGTTTTTTTCCATATAATATTCGGAAAGATAGCGGATGACACGAAAATATTTTTCAATCCGATCGGCGGGGTGGCGGACATTCCGGTTGTAATAATACTCCACGGTATATTCCGCGCAAAGAACTTTCAGCAGCCCATAGGCGGCGTGGCGCAGGCTGCTTTGCCGGTTCGCGCCGTTTGTCATGAAAATAGCCAGAATATCCGCGATCAGCGTCCGCAGATACGTCTCCTGATGCTTGTACCGGGGCAAATCAAAAGATTCGCAGGTGAAAATAAAATTCATCAGATAGGGGCTGATGTCACGGAAAACGTCCAAATCGACATAAAGGGACGCGGTCACGTTGTCTTTTGCGCTTCCGAGAAAATGCGGATCCCCGTGGTTTATTACGATATAATCTCCCGCCTCCAGTTCAAAAGTCTCCATGCTGACCCGCGCGTCCACGCGGCCGGAAAGCACGCAGACGATCTCCAGGATGCCGCTGTGGACATGAAAGCCTGTTTCTGTAATCTTCGCCGTGCGTACAAGCAGACCGCCCGCATCCCCGAAATCAATGTGCCGTTCAAACATTACAACGCCTCGTCGTCTTCCCTTTCGCCGTCTATTTCAATGTCTTCTTCAATCGCCATCAGCGCCGGCTTTTCTTTGAAGCCCTTCGTCGTGACCGCAAGGTACACAAATCCGATGACAAGCCAGATCACGCCGAGGATTTTGGCGTTCGCGTTGATGCTGATCCAAAGCCCGATACAGACCGCGACTCCTATGAAAGGCATGATGACATAGCGGAAGATGTTCCCGCCGCCGGAACGTTTGCCGGATTTCAGGTAATAGAAACTGAATACCGAAAAATTCACAAGGATGAAGCCGGTCAAAGCCCCGAAGCTGACAAGCGATGCCGCGCCCATGAGGTTGTCGCTGTAGAGCAGCGCCGACAACGCGATGGCTGACGTAATGATGATGTTGTTGACCGGGGTGCGGAAACGTTTGCTCAGTTTGCCGAACACACGGCCGGGCAGCACGCCGTCGCGCCCCATGCCGTAAAGGATGCGGGACACGGCTGCGAGCCCCGCCATCGCGCAGATGAACGTGGCGAGATTATCCGTGATCAGGAAGATGGTTGACATGGCTTCCCCGCCGAGCATGGGCAGCAGTTCGAAGATGCCCGTGTCCGGATCCTGTATCTCTGCGAAAGCGTTTGGCCAGGCGGCCTGCGAAAAGTATGAAACGACCGCGAAGAGCACGCCGGCACCGACCGCAATGATCAAAATGGCTTTGCTGACGGTCTTTTCGGGATCTTTCGTTTCTTCCGCCATGGTCGTCACGGCGTCAAAACCGAGGAACGAAACGCAAAGGATGGAGGAACTCCCCAGCATGCCGCCAAGGCTGAACGTGTCCGGGTTGAAGAACGCCTTCGACGTAAAGAGCTGGCCGCCGCCTTCCAGGACGTAACGGATGCACATGACGCAGAACGCAAGCGTAAACAGGATCTGGCAGGCTATGATGACCGTATTGATGACGCCGGCCGTCTTTACGCCAACGATGTTAATCAGGCCGCTGAGCACAAGCGAGGAGAGCACCCACACAGGCGTCGGGAGCGCGGGGAAAAATTCATTCATATAGATGCCGAACAGCAAATAGCAGATCATCGGCAGAAGCAGGTAGTCCAGCAGGATGAGCCATCCCGCGATGAAGCCCACGTGGCTGTTCACGCCTTGCTGCACATAGGTATATACGCTGCCCGCCTTCGGAAAGGCTTTCACCATCTGCATATAGCTGAACGCGGTAAAAAACATGACGCAGGTCGTGATGACATAGGCAAACGCCATCATGCCGCCGGAGGATTGCGTGATGATTCCGTAATAGTTGAATACGACAGTAGGCGCAAGGTAGGCAAGCCCGAACGCGACGAGGTAGCGGAGCGTCAGGGTACGCTTGAGTTTCACTTTTTCTCCCATTTTTAGAACTCCTTCCCGGTTCCGGATGCAACGAAGCTTCAGTCAAGCCTGCCGTACACCAGATCGCCGTCCAGAACCACGGCGTCAAAGCGAATATCTTTGATTTTGTCCGAATCCACTTCAAAATAATTATCCGACAGCACACAGAGATTCGCAATTTTTCCTGCCGTCAAAGATCCCATTTCTTCCGCACGGCGCATCTGCTTCGCGCTGTTGATCGTGTAGCCTTTCAGGAGAACGTCACGGGGGAGCCTTGCTTCCGCGCGGGGGCGCATGCTTCCGGGATATCGGTCTTCGTCTAAAGGAAATTCAGGGTCGATCCGGGTGTGCGCGACCTGCATGCCGAACAAGGGGTGGGCGCGGTGCAGCTCATAGAATGTGGTCACGTCGCTGGAAAAGCAGACGAGCGCACCGCTTTCGACCAGAGGGCCGAAGTCATACATGCTTTCCCATTTTCTGCGGCTGAAGTAGTTCATCGCCTCTTCGCCGAAATAACCGCCGGACCAATGACAGGAGCTGTTGACGGTAATGCCGAGGGACGCGGGTCTGGACGTGTCGTCCGGGGAAATCAGTTCGCAGTGCGCGAAGACGGGCTGGCATGCCCAGGGGACGCCTGCGGCCTGCGCTCTTTTTTGCGCCTCTTCGACGGCATCGCAGCCTACGCGAAAAGCCCGGTCGCCGACCATGTGGATATGGAGATCCAGCCCCTCCCGGTTGCAGAGGAAAAAACAGTTCGCGAGTTCAGCCGCGTCCATCTTGATTTCTCCGAAATTCGTCCCCGTCGCATCGTTCAGGTGCGGCGTGAGCAAGGCGCTGTTTCCGCTCTCGTTCGTTCCGTCCAAAAAGAGTTTCATCGTGTTGAGTTTCAGATGCCGGGAACTGTATTTTTCCTGCATTTCGCGCAGAAACGCAATCTTTTCGGGCAGATCTTCCATGCCCCAGAAGCGGACGACGCCGTCATAATAGCAGTAGAGCTTCCCCTGCTTTTCCAGTTCCGCCATGGAAGCCATCTGCGCTTCCCCTTCCAGAATCCCTTCGCCGACCGCCGTGACGCCGTGTTCCGGCAGGAACGCAAAGAAACGTTCCATGATTTCCGGGGTCATCGTCATGGGCGGCTCCCAGCCGATGTTCCGGAAGAGGGTTTCCGAAAAACGGATCCACGCGAATTCAAGGACGTGGCCCGTCGGTTCCCCGTTTTCGTCCCGGACGAACATTTCCAGGCCCGGCACGGGATCCGGCGTATCTTTCGTGACTTCCATGCACGCAAGCATTTTTGAGTTGACCCAGTGCTGGTGTTCCCCGAAATCCTGCATGAGGCAGGGACGGTCGGACACGGCCGCGTCAAGGATTTCTTTGCGCGGGCCCTTTGTGCCGAACAGGTGGGTCGGATAGTATTCGAAATAAAGGAAAGGAAGTTCTTCTTTGGGGTGTTTTTCCGCGTAGTCCCGGACGAATCTCAGAAGTTCTTCGAGGCTGTCCGTCCACGGCAGACGGATATGCCAGGCGCTTTGGGAAACCATGCCCGGATGCGTATGGGAATCACAGAAGCCGGGCGTGATCATCCGCCCGCCCATGTCGTATTCGCGGGCGCCGTCCCGCAGGCCGGCCGGAAGCGCGCCGTATTTCCCGACATAGGCGAGCCGGTCGCCTTTGACGGCAAGGGTATCGGCGTAGAGCTGTGTGTCGTCAGAGGTAAATACAATCGCATTTTTTAATATGGCATCCATAGGATTCCCTCCGAAAATTCAATTTTGGACGGACGGTTTGAGGACGACTCCACAGTGTGCCGTCCGTTCACGGGCCGAAGCCGCAGGTTCGGCGTTGCAAAATAGTGCGGGACAGTATTATTTTACAACAGGAAGGGGATGGATTCCAAGGATAATATTGCCGCCAAACTATGACGATTGCGCTCATTTGCCGCAGTGCGGGGGATCCGCTCATGTCTCGAACCGTTCTTTCAACAAGAATTTAAATAACGGAAGCGGTGTAAAGGCTATTTTTACGGCACAGCCTGTAAAACGTGCATGGCATCTCATCTTCGTCGATTGAATCCAGAAAAAGCGTGGCTGGCTCAAACAAAAAACCCACAGAGCCGCAATCTGTGGGTTTTTCCATGGCACCCCCGAGATGAATTGAACATCCGACACATAGTTTAGGAAACTACTGCTCTATCCGCTGAGCTACGGGGGCATGTTTTGTTTCATGCCTTTTCATTATAAGCGATTGCAGGCCTGTGAGCAACAAAAATTTAAAAATATTTCCGGATATTTTGCGCCGTTTTGCGCGAAACGAAACAATTTATGGTACAATTTATCTAAGCTGTATTCGCTCCCGTTAAATCTATGGTTTAACGGGAGACGAGTATAAGAACACTTCCTAAGCGGCACACGCTCATTTGCGCATGGCCCGTTTTGCAAAACGGGGGAGGAGGACTGTTTTGAGAAGAAAAGACCGTGAAATAACAAGCCAGGAAAGCGTCCTTTCGATATTGGACAGGGCGGAGGTGCTGCACTTAGCCCTGAGCGACGACAACAAACCCTATGTGCTGCCCCTGAATTTTGCCTGCGTGGCCGAAGACGGGCAGATCGTCGTTTACCTGCATGGCGCGTCGAAAGGGAGAAAATTGGATATTATCGCAAAGAATCCTCATGTTTGCTTTGAAGCGCTTTGCTCTTATGAAATTTTGCCGGGCGAAGCCCCCTGTGATTATTCGGCGAATTACGAAAGCACCATCGGCGAGGGGCTGGCTTGCGTGGTCGAGGATCCGGCCGAAAAAGTGCGCGGGTTGGACGCCATTATGAAGCATTACGGATATGAGGGGCAGACGCATTACCCGGCGGATATGCTGCGCGCGGTCACGGTCCTGAAAATCACGGTTTCCGCGCTCAGCGGGAAAGCCAGGTACGCGGCAAAAGGCGTTTGACGGATGGTTTAAGGACTGTGGGTTCATCCTCAAACCGCCCGTCAAACAATACAAGTGCGCTGGCGTCCAAAACCGGTGCCTTACCGGATGGGGCAGACGCCGCTTTCGCAGCCCTCGTCTCCGATATCATACTCCTGTTCCTCTTTCTCATACTTCGAGATCAGAGAGGGGATGAAAGGCTTCATGGCCTCCACGCGCTGTTCGTACTCGCGCTCGCTGATTTCCTCGTAGGGCAGGAGGTCGTAGAAATTATCCTCGAACGACAGGAAAGAAAGCGCCACGGTTTCGTCCCAGTGTTCCCAAATCCACGCTTCCACGTCCTCCCATTCATTGTCGCGGACGTGTATGGTGACGGAGCAGTTGTGATCGACATAGTGGGTCATGAACATCCTGTAAATCTCCAGTTGCTCAATGGCGGACACGTCCCGCTTGATTTTGCCCATGGGCGCCTTGACCGGGAATTCCACCACTTTGGTCGTGCAGTTTTCTTCGGTCTGCCCGACTTCGGGGAGAACGGAATACCCCAGTTCCTCACAGACCTTTGTCAGAGGATCGTCGCCGCTGATGCGGATGCGGCGGATATAATGGGGCGCGTGGGAAAAGTGGACGCCGCTTGACACCACCGGCAGCAGGCTCAGCGTCCCTTCCGGCTTGATGGTCGTCACAAGCAGCGGCGCGGGCATGCCGAGCTCGGCGGCGTATTCGGACGCGGCCGTCTTGGCTGCATCCCGCAGTTCCGTCAGAAGACGGATCTGGTCTTCTTCCGAATAATGCAGGGCATTGACGAGATCCTGCCAGCCGGTGAGAGAACAGCCGAGCAGCTTGTCCCGCTGCTGCACCGCGTTCCACTCCGGGATTTCCAGTTCCGTGCAGGTCATGCGGTAGCCGGCCCGCGCGGACAGGCGCTGCGCCGCCAGCAGCCCGTCCCGGTCCAGCGCGCCGTCCTTGGCAAACGCCATCACGTTGACCGAGGTCAGGTTGCACAGCCCCTTGGAATCGAGCAGTATTTCCGCGCAGGGGTTGACACCCTGAAAATTCGGCCGCCGTTTGATCCCCGCGCTCTCGTTGACCCAGCCCGGCTCTCCGGAGTAACGCATCTGCTGTAGATGCCAGTGCAGGCCCTCCCGCGTGGGCTTCGTCCGGTAATAAATGGAGTTGTTGCTCATCTGCCGGTGGGCGATTTCCTGGTCGATCACCCATTTTTCGTCCACTTTGCGGTACAGCTCGCTTTTCGCCTGTATACAGGCTTTGTCGTCTTGGTCGATGAGCACGATCTCGGCGGTGCGCCGGACGCCGCCGACCACCACGTTTTCGCCGATGATATTGGCGACGTCGAGGCAGTCCACCGGCAGCAGGCGGACAAAGCCCCCCGTTGAACGGCTGCCTGCCCGCTCAAGGACCCTGGAGATCTTCATGAACATATTTTTCATGCTCTGGTGCCCGCTGGCCGTCCCGCCGAAGGTGCGCAGTTTTTCGCCCTTCGCCCGGACGTGGTTGTAATTCAGGATGATGGTGTTGATCTTGCGGTACTCCGTGCTGTACAGGGCTTTCAGGAAATAATCCATGGACTGGACCCAGCCCTCTTTGCTGTCGCCGATGATGATCTTCACCGTGTCGTTCCGGCTGAATTCCAAGGATGTGCTGTCCTGCCGCAGGGTTCTTGACATGGGCGTGTAGGACTCGTGGATGATCTCGATGTCCGTCCGGACGGCGGGCAATTTTTCGACGTCGGATTTCAGCACGCGCACACCCACCCCGGAGCCGACCATCAGCAGGTAGAAGATGTCCCGGAACGCCGCAAAGCTGTCGATCACCTGAAAAGAGCAGTTGAAATTGGACATGGGATAATGCTTGGACACGTCGGTGCTGCCCACCCACAGCGTCCGCCCGGAAAGGAACTGTTTCAGTCCGTACATGTTCTGGTAAAGCAGCTCGGCTTCTTCCCTTGAAGTGGGGATGAGGCTGCAGTTGTATTCCACGGCCCGCCGGACGGTTTCCCACCAGTATTCGCGCCGCATCTCTTCGGGCATCCAGCGGGAATAGGTCCGGTAATACACGAAATTCCCGAGCTGGTTCAGCGGGGAGCTGGTGTGTTTGAACCTGCTGACGAAGGCATCGGATATGATGCGCCCGTCCCGCCGTTTCCTGGCGTCCCGCGTCTTGTCCCTCTCGTAGCGGTAAATGATGAATTTCTTCGCGGCGTCCTTGCGGTCGCTGGCCATGAGGAAATCTTCCACCAGATCCTGCAGATCTTCCACATGGACCGCCCGTTCTGATTTTTCGATCTGTTTTTCTATCAGGCCGGCGATGCTGCCCGACAGTTTTTCATCTACGCCCGCCGGGGTTTCCCGCATGGCGTTTTCAATGGCGTGCTTGATTTTTAGGCCGTTGAAATCTACCTGTTTGCCGTCTCGCTTTACGACTGTCTTCATCGTTTCCGCATGTCCTTCCGCAAAATAAAAGAAGTGATAACGTATCGATGGCCGGGGACAAAGGGGGTGCGGTTCATTTGTCCGGGCTTCCCGGCGAAATGCCATGAAAACACTATCCATAGAAATTTTACCGGCCAGAAATACATTATATAGGATTGCTTGTTCATATGCAAGCCCAATTTATGTGGATTGTTTTGTTTAGTAAATTCCCAAAGTAAGTTCCACAGTGGACGCGGGTGTGGACGTTAGTGTGAAACGGGATTTTGCGGTAGACTTTTCTCTGGGAAGTTTTTCTTTGGAGGAGGAAAGCCATGGC
>JAITOE010000099.1 GCA_031290135.1 Eubacteriales Family XIII. Incertae Sedis bacterium | reverse complement strand
TTTCGCCAGGCAAGGCGGCGGGTTCCGCTGATACTGGCTGTATCAACGGGTTCCGCCAACGAAGCCTGACGGAAAAAAGACCGTCACGACTCCAAGGTTTAGTTATCAGTGCAATAATTGCATTGACGCAAGGTACCTCCGGCACATGCTTTCCGCCGCCGCCGAAACCCGCTCTCGCAGCGGCTGCGGTTCCAGTATTTCCACGGATTCGCCGTATTGCAGGCCCCAGAAGAACATCGCGCCGGCGTTGACGGTCACCGCCGCCGTGGCTTCCGCCTCCGTCACGTCCGAAAAGACGACGTCCATGCCGAACCAGTCGATGACCTCCCCCGCCATGTCGCGCGGGAAGCGGAATTTCGCGCGGACGCTCTCCCCTGCGAACATATAGATATGCTCCGCCATGTGCTTCGGCAGGTCCAGGCCGTTCTCCAGGCCCCTGACCCGGCGTTTTTCCTTGGCCTTGCCCTCCAGAAGCCGGATGCCCTCGATCCTGTCCAGCCGGTAATGCGCCACGTTGTCGTATTTGTCGTAGTTCCCGATCAGGTAATACCTGCCGTTTGTGGCGACGATCTGGTACGGGTTGACAATGTATTCGCGGATCTCCCCCGCGCCGTTTTTTCGTGGGTGCGGCTTTTTGTCGATGCCGTAGCTGCCGTAACGGAAGGCCACCTGCCGTTTCTCCCCGATGGCCTCGTCCAGGACGTCGATGGTGTAAAAAAGCTGCTTGCCCGACGGGAGGTTTTCAGGCAGGTTGCAGACGTGCCTGACCTTAGCGTCGAAATACCGGTTGGACAGCCCTTTTAGTTTCTGGATCAGCGTCTTGCACTGGCTGTACGGGATGTGCTTGGAAAACAGGAGGCTGTCGATCAGGAGCCGGAGCTCGCTGTCGTCGAATTTCCGGTTGATGTACCAGTCTGTGCGGAGGGTTTCCTCCTCGCCGTTTTGACGTCTGCGGACCGATTCGCTGCACTCGATGTCGTAGCCGGCATCCAGCAGGTTTTCCAGGTTGCGCTTTACGGCTTTCCGCTCAACCTCCATGCCGTAGTCATTCAGGAGCAATTCCACGATCTCTTTCTGCGAAAGCCTGTGGTTTTTGTCCGTATGGCGGTTCAGGATTCCCAGGATGTTCATGGCCAGCATCTTCTTTGGCTGCTGCGCGTACATATTTACCTCCGCTCCGCCGTCATTGCGCGGCGCAAGCCCTCCGTCATTGCGAGGAGCGCAAGCGACGAAGCAACCCACAACTGGATTGCTTCGCTTCGCTCGCAACGACAGGGGGCAGGACACATCGCCCTCCCGCAATACTTACCCGTCCTGCTTGCGTAAGCCCTGTTCCGCTCCGCCGTCCGGCGCCGTCGTTCCATAATCTCCCTTGTATTTTGCCCAAAAAATCAAGTCTTAAACATGTTTTATGCACCTTTTTTGCCGCACCGCCTTAAAACCCGATCCGCCGTTCCTTCTGGTCCCCGCAAAGTTTCATTAAGTCGCTGTCCGCGAACGCGTTTTCAATGTCGCCTTTGACAACCGTGTCCGTCACGCCGCGCATGGCCTGTTTGAATTTCACCCGTTCGAAGACCTTGCGGGCGATGCGGCCGTTCGCGAAATTCGGGTCTTTGTTCGCGGCGATCCGGGCAAAGTAGCTTTCGGCGGCCCGGCGGGCGGCGGCGTTGAGCCTGTACTTGTTTTCGCGGCACATGGAGACGAAAATTTCCGTAAGCTCAGACGCGCTGTAATCGGGAAAGTCTATGTAGAACTGGACGCGTTCGCGCAGGCCGGGGTTGGTGTCGAGCATCTCATCCATCTCCTTGGTGTACCCCGCCATGATGCAGACGAACTCCTGCCGGTGGTCTTCCATGAGCTTGACGAGCGCGTTGACGGACTCCCTGCCGTAGTCGTATTTTTCGCCGTTGTTGAGCGAATAAGCTTCGTCGATGAACAGCACGCCGCCCAGCGCGGACTTCACGACCTCTGACGTCTGTTCCGCCGTCCCGCCCAGGTAAACGCAGACGAGCTTGTTGCGGTCGGCCTCGATGAACACGTCTTTCTTCTTCAGCGCCCCGATGTCGGCGAAGATTTTGCCCAGAATCCGCGCCACCGTCGTTTTGCCCGTTCCCGGATTGCCGCGAAACACCATGTGCAGGCACGGCAGGCTGTCTTTGCCGCGATTCTTGACGTATGTCGCGATTTCCCTGATGCAGCCTTTCACGCTGTCCAAGCCGGTTAAATCCTCCAATTCGTCGAACGGCGATTTTCGGTTGCGTTTTTTATCTTTGACGTCCTTGAAATCCTGCGCGGCAAGCTCCGTTTTGCAGTCGGCGCGTTCCATCATCTTTGCCTTGACCGCGGCGGCGACGCCTGCGTGGATCACGTCCGGCGTGGCTTTGATGAATTCGCTTTTCAGCAAGCCGCCCTCTTTGAGCGTGAAGCCGTAGGCGGCTGTTTCACGGCGGAGATATTCCAGTTTTTCCTCGCAGTTCATCTCGTTTATGTGAATCGCCGTGGGGAACACCGCCTTAAAAACGCTGACGTGCCGCGCGCGTTCGTACTGCGATTTTGTCATTTCCGTGACGTAAATGGTCTTTCGCTTCAAGATCCGCCGTAACTGTTTTTCCTCGTGTGACATTTTGAGGATCCCGCCGTCGCTGTTCGGCCAGTCTTCGTCGATTTTATACAGAAACGCGGTGTCCCGCCCGGTTTCCACCGCTTCCCAAAGCTCGCCGTCCACGAGCATCGGATCCGTGATGGCCCCGTGCGCGTAATAGAAGTCGTAAAGCATATCCGTGAAAACCGCACAGTCGGCTTCACAGTTTTTCACGAGAATGATGTTGTAGTTGGCGCGTCCGCCTGTCTTTTTAAGGTTTTGCATGTAATTGCCGATTTCGCGCAGCGCCTGCTTGAATTCCGTAAAACCTATGATCGCCCCCATTTCCGCTTCGACATCCTGCGGCGTCTTGCGCACCCAGCGCAGGCATTCATTGCCTGAGATACAGCCATGCGACAGCAGCGACCTCGCACCGTGTACCAGCGCGTTCCTCTCCTGCGTGATTTCAGAGAGCGGAATTTTTTCAAATCGACGGCATTTCTTCTGATCGCGACAAATCGCAGGGTATTGCCGTCTAAGCTGCTGCAATCAGGGCATATCACCATATCCCACCTGTTGACATGATTCGCTCTTTCCGACAGCATATCCAATTCGCAGGCATCCGGTTTTTCGATTTCCACTGTGTATACACTCGTCATTGCGCACATTTTTTTCACCTCACGTAAAAGATCGCCGACGTTAACGTTTCACATGTTCTTTCCCCGGAACGCCATATTTTAAACATGGCCGGTGTCCCGTTTTTGTCGCACGTCCGTTGGTACAATAAAAGCACGCCCGG
>JAITOE010000070.1 GCA_031290135.1 Eubacteriales Family XIII. Incertae Sedis bacterium | reverse complement strand
TTTTTGATATGCTCGTTTACTGTGTGAACGGCAACGTCGTAGACCAACGCCATCATTTTCTGCGTCAGCCATATGTTTTCGTCCTGATAACGCATTTCAAAGGACTGGTCGTTGTCTCCCGTCGCGGCGATAATTCATCCGTCCATTTCACTATTTCACTCGACAAGAGTGAAATGATGTGATATGATTGTGAAAAAGTGAATTGAGGTGAAATCAATGCAGGAAAACGGCAACATTGAATTTAAGCGGGAATATACCCCCGACATCAAAAAAGAAGTCGTCGCCTTTGCCAATACGGACGGCGGCGTGATTTACGTCGGGCGCGACGATGACGGGAACGCTTACCCCGTGACGGACGTTGACGGGACGCTGACGCAGATTACCAACAGCGTCCGCAACAGCATCCTGCCCGACGTGACGATGTTTGTCGGCTATGAAACAGACGTGCGCGGCATAACCATTACCGTTTCAGAGGGAACCAACAAGCCGTATTACCTTGCGGACAAGGGCATAAAGCCTTCCGGCGTGTACGTCCGGCAGGGCGCGTCCAGCGTTCCCGCCAGCTTTGAGCGGATCCGCGAGATGATCAAGCTGACGGACGGCGGCAAGTTTGAAACCGCCCGTTCCCTGACGCAGGAACTGACGTTCCGGGATGCCGCCGATGAATTTTCCCGCTGCGGCGTGGCGTTCGGCGGGAATCAGATGCGGACGCTGGGCATTTCCGGCGCGGACGGGCTGTATACCAATTTGGGGCTGCTGCTGTCCGACCAATGCGCCCATACGGTCAAGTTCGCCGTGTTCAACGGCACAAAGAAGGGTGAGTTTAAGACGCGCAAGGAGATTGAAGGTTCCGTCCTGCGGCAAATGCGCTCGTCTTTTGACTTTCTGAGCCTGTCCAACAACCTCTCCGCCACGTTTTCCGGGCTTGACCGCGTTGAACAGTACGATTACCCTGAAACGGCAGTGCGCGAAGCCATGCTCAACGCAATTATTCACAGGGATTACGGCTTTTCCGGCAGCGTCATCGTCAATCTGTACGACGACCGCATAGAATTCGTGTCGCTGGGCGGCCTGATGCCCGGCCTTATGGCGGAGGACCTGTTTGTGGGCATTTCCCAGCCGCGCAACGAGAAACTGGCGAACGTGTTTTACCGCCTGAAACACATTGAGGCATACGGGACGGGCTTGCGGCGCATTATGCAGTATTACGAGGATTTTGAGGCAAAACCCGAAATCACCGCGACGCACGGCGCGTTCATGCTGACGCTGCCGAACATGAACTACGCCCGCCCGCTCACGGCAATGCGGAACCAACCCAAGCCGCAGTACAAAACCGTGATGGATTACCTGAAAGACAACGGGTTTATTACAAACGAAATCGTGCAGGAGCTTCTCGCGGTGAAACAGACAAGGGCGTACACGGTTATCCGTGAAATGACAAACCTAGGTCTGCTCGTCAAGCGCGGCAGCGGGAAAGAGGACAGCGAATATGTTTTAGCGGAGTAATATGGAAACGGCGCCCACATATTTACAATCGCCTCCGCCTATGTTAAAATAGAATCGAACCGCAAATGGAAGAATTTTATTATTTTTAGAATTATTTGAAATCGCCCCGGCAACCCAGCGTTATTCTGTAGGCCCGACGGGTCTACATCCGGAGTGCCGGGTGGGCAAAGCCCGCACGGCCAACACACAGGAGGTATTTTCATGATCAAGCTGCTGAACGCATATACGACGGAAATCGACGACATCCACGCCGCGCTCGATGAGATTTTTAACCAAATCGATTCGGCGAAATTGTCCAGGAATTCCGTGGGGATTTTGAGCTGCTATTCCGAATTTATGGACACCGGCATCGTTGCCGCGCTGTGCGAGCGCCTCCCGTTCGACGTGATCGGGTGTACGACCCTGCTCAGCGCCGCCGACGGCAAATACGACATGTATATGCTGCGCCTCACCGTTCTGACGAGCGACGACATTTCATTCTCGACCGCGTTCACCGCCCCGCTGTCCGGCGACGATTACAAAAACCCCTTGGCGGATGCCTATGCCGCGGGCCGCGCCAAGCTGCCGGGCGATCCCTCGCTCATCATCTCCCTGTTTCCTTTCATGCCCACCCTGAGCGGCGCGACCCTGCTGGATTCTTTCGATAAAATATGCGGCGGCATCCCCATTTTCGGAACCCTGGCAAGCGACGTCACCACCGACCTTCAAAACTGTCATGTGTTCTGGAATAAGCAGAGCGAAAAACACGCGGTCGCCATGCTGCTGCTGCACGGCGACGTGAACCCCCGGTTTTTCATGACATCCCTGCCCAGCCGGAACATCCGCAAGCAGAAAGCGGTCGTCACCGATTCCGACGGCTGTTTCTTGCGGAAGGTCAACGACATGACGCTGCCGGAATACCTGCAGAGCATAGGTTTGCTGTCCGGCGGCGCGGACCGGGTGGACGCGACAAGCGTGCCGCTCATGGTGGACTACGGCGACGGTTCCCCCGTCGCGCTGGCGATTTATCACACCGCAGCGGACGGGAGCGTGACCTGCGGCGGCGAAATGCCGGAGGGCGTGTCGTTTTCCGTCGGCGCGATCGACTATGAAGGCATCATGGAAACCGCGAAAGCCACCGTTACGCAGGCGATGGCCTGCGGCAAGGCGGGCGGGCTTTTGATGTTCCCCTGCATCACCCGCTATTTCATGCTTGCGCCCAACAGCGAGGACGAGGTGCAGCTGGTGGCGGACAGCATCGGCGACCGGATCCCCTACGCGCTGACTTATTCAAGCGGGGAAATTTGCCCCGTTTATGACGAAAACGGGAAGACGCACAACCGCTTTCACAGCTATACCTTCGTCGCCTGCGTTTTTTAGGCGCATTTATGCATTTCACTTGTCTTTTTCCCGCGTGAAATTTGTGCGATTTATTTTTGACAGTTCCTTATTTTAATTTGGTAGGACGGTAAAATATGACAGAAGTTGTAGAAAATTCCGAAACAAAAGAAGCCTCCCTGATAGAGCATCTGCAGCAGCAGATCGCGGAACTGGAAAAAAGCGACAAGAAAAACATCCGCCGGATAAGACAGCTGGAAAACACCATCGAGCAAAACAAAGCCATCGCCTTTTCCAAACTGGGGCAGCAGTCCGTGCGCGAAATCGAACAGCAGGAACAGGAAAAATACATGAACCTGCTCATGGGAAACAGCCCGGACATCATCCTGCTGCTGGACAACGCGGGCAGGTTTGCCCATTGCACCGACGCTTTTTTGAAAAAGATACACGTCCCGGACAACAAAGCGATCAACGGCAGGACTTTCCAGGAGGTGTTCGGCCGTTTCATGCCGCCGGAGTGGGTGGACACCGTTTTCACGGCTTTGCGGAACGCCAGAATGACAAACACCCCCATCGCGTTTGAAGAGGTGCTGGACATCGACGGCAGCGGCAGCCCGCACAAATACATGATCCACTTTACGCCCATGAACACCGGCGAAGGCGACAACGAAGGTGCCATGATGCTGTTTCACGATGTCACCGACCTTGTCCGGGCGCGGGAAGAAGCGGAAACCGCCAGCCGCGCGAAAAGCGAATTTCTCGCGAACATGAGCCATGAGATCCGCACGCCGATGAACGCCGTGATCGGGATGACCACCATCGGCAAGGCGGCGTCCGACCTGGAAAGGAAAGACTACTGTTTCGGGAAAATACAAGACGCTTCGACGCATCTGCTGGGCGTCATCAACGACATTCTTGACATGTCGAAGATAGAGGCGAACAAATTCGAGCTTTCCCCGGTGGAATTCGAATTTGAAAAGATGCTCCAGCGCGTGGTCAACGTCAGCAACTTCCGCGTGGACGAAAAACAGCAGAAGTTTACCGTGCATATTGACAGGGCAATCCCCCGCACCTTGATCGGGGACGACCAGCGGCTTGCGCAGGTGATTACCAATTTGCTCGGCAACGCGGTAAAATTCACGCCGGAACAGGGTTCCATCAGCCTGAACACCCGCTTCGTGAAGGAGGAAAACGGCATATGCACCCTTCAGATTGAAGTGACGGACACCGGCATAGGCATCAGCGAAGAACAGAAGCTGCGCCTGTTCCGTTCCTTTGAACAGGCGGACGGCGGCACGGCGCGCAAGTTTGGCGGAACCGGGCTTGGGCTTGTCATATCGAAGCGAATCGTGGAAATGATGGGCGGGGATATCTGGATTGAATCCGAACCGGGCAAGGGTTCCACGTTCGCGTTTACCGTGCAGGCCGGACGCGGCGCGGGAGAAAAACACAGCTTGCTGGCGCCCGGCGTGATCTGGGGCAACATCCGCGTGCTGGCGGTGGACGACGATCCGG
>JAITOE010000272.1 GCA_031290135.1 Eubacteriales Family XIII. Incertae Sedis bacterium | reverse complement strand
AACCCATCTCTCGCGTTTGCTCTCGTTGTTTTTCGTTTTCATGAAATAACGGCCTCCTTTTGACCATTATCTCATGTAGGAGCTTAGGGATGGTAGATGTGATTGCTTAGACGCTTACAGATTTACGTCTGGAAGGAGGGCCGGAAAAAGGAAAACCGCTTTCGTTAGAAAGCGGTTTTCGCTAACAATTCGTTAGAGGACAGCCGCCTACCACGAGCGACAGTCCTTCATTGCTTTTATGATACCACCTTCCCCTCTTTTCCGCAAGCACTTTTTTCACTTCGGCAAAAAACCCATCGGATCCCGCGAGGCAGGTTTCATTCCAGGGAATCTGTCAGAACCACGTTGACTTTCATCGGGATTTTGTCCCGGACGATGGTCACGCTGACGCGGTCGCCCGCGTGGTAGCCCAGAAGCTTTTTGACCAATTCGGTGCTTGTGCCGATCTTTGTACCGTCGATTTCGGTGATGATGTCCTTCTCCAAAATGCCCGCAGCCTCTGCGGGCGATCCCTGCGTGACGTTGTTCACGTAGGCACCGGACGTGGCACCGAGGTCAAGGTGCGGGTATTCGCTGAGCAGGACGCTGACGTCCACGGGCGATATGCCGATATAAACCCGCTGGAACGCCCCCGTTTCCTTCACGCTCTCCACGATGGGCTTGGCCGTGTTGACGGGGATGGCGAAACCCATGCCTTCTACGCTCTGCGCTTTGGCGGTGTTGATGCCGATGACCTCGCCCTTGCTGTTGACCAAGGGGCCTCCGCTGTTGCCGCTGTTGATGGCGGCGTCTACCTGCAGCAGGCCCTCCATCTTTACGGTCCGGCTTCCCGTGCCGTCGCTGGTGACGATGGTCCTGTCAAGGCCGCTGACCACGCCCACGGAGACGCTGCTTTGGAAATTGAGCCCGAGCGGGTTCCCTATCGCCGCCACATACGACCCGATTTTCATCAGTTCCGAATCTCCGAGTTCCGCCGCCACAAGGTTGTCGGCCGTCACTTTCACGATGGCCAGATCCAGCGACGGATCGCTCCAAAGCACGGTTCCGTCCACTTCGCGGCCGTCGGACAGAAGCACGGTGATGCTTTGCACGTCGCCGTCCATGACCACATGGGAATTGGTCAGGATAAATCCGCTTTCATCGACGATGATGCCCGTGCCGACGCCGCTGCTCGGACCGAGAGAAAAGGGGAAGAAGCCTGAGTCGCGCTGGCTCACGGAGGTGATGCCCACGACGGAGGGGATGACCTTGGCGGCCACGGCCTCCGTCGTGCTGACCTGATCTGTCGGGTTTATGGTGATTTGCTGCGCCGGCGCCGGAAAAGACACGGTCGTTTTCATCGCGGCGATGCCCCCGCCGAAACCTGCGGTGGCCGCCAGCACCAAGCCCAGAAGAACCGCGATCAGTTTTTTGGGATCCAGGCCGTTTTGCTTAGCGGAAGGAACATCTTCATAAGCGGGCGACCGCCAGGGATAAGGCTGTTTCATGGCCTGCGCCGTCTGGTATGCGCCGTCATAAGCGCCCGCCGCGCCGTACCCATCGCCCGGCCTTGCGCCTGCGTCCGCCGCGTCTGCGCACCTAACCCCGTTTGCGTCCGCAAACGGCTGGCAGGCGCCATGCGAGGGTTCCCCGGCTTCAGCCGGACCGGAACCTACCGCCGCTCCGTCAAACGCCGCGCCGTACCCGCCGCCCGGACTTGCGTCTGTCTCCGCGTCTGCGCTGCCGCCCTCCGCGTCTTCCGCGCCATATCCTCCATCCGGTCTTGCGTCCGCCGCGTCCTCCGGCTTAGCCACCAAGCGGCCGTTCTCCAAGCTGACGCCGACCAACTGATCCTCTTCGATGGTATCGACAACCCGCCCGTCTTCAAATACAATAATCGTTTTCCCCATTTTGTTTATCCTTTCTATTATATAATCTGCATCCTGAGAGCAATGCCTCTGGATTGCTTCGCTGCGCTCGCAACGACGGGGGAGCATCGCGCCCTACGCCTCATACACCGGCCCTATCTCGTCCCTGGCCATCGTATCCAGCCGAAGATCCCTGCCGATGTAATATTTCTTCTCCTCCAGAATGTTCCGGATCGTCTGAAGCGCCATTTCCGGAAAATTATTCTCCCGGCTGAGATGCGCCAAAAGCACGCGCCGTTCTTTCTTCACGCCCTCCAGCCATTTTACGATGGCGTTCCCCGCGGCCGTGTTCGACAAATGCCCCCGGTCGCCAAGCACCCGCTGCTTCAGCGCCATGGAATAACGCCCGTACTTCAGCATGTCTTCGTCGTGGTTTGCCTCCAGCACCAGAATGTCCGCGTCCCCCGCCGCAAGCAGCATTTCCTCGTCCACATGGCCCGTGTCCGTGATGATGCTGATCTGCCGCCCGCCGTGGGTCAGCGTGTAGCCCACCGGGTCCGCCGCGTCGTGGTTCACCGCGAAGGTTTTGACCAGAATGTCGCCCACCCGGAAGCTTTCCCCCGTAACAAAATTCCGCCGCCCCGCCGCCGGCGCCCGTTCCCCCGCGGCCGCCCAGGTTTTTTCATTCGCGAAAGCCACAATCCCCTTCTCTTTCTTCAAAAGAGCCGAAGCACCCCGGACGTGGTCTATGTGCTCATGGGTGACTAAAAGCGCCCGCAGGATCGCGGGATCCGTACCCGTGCGCGCAAGCCCTTCCATAATCCGCGTCCTGCTGATGCCCGCGTCCACCAGGACGGCCGTACACTCCGAGCGCACCAGATAGCAGTTCCCGCTGCTTCCGCTGGAAAAAGAACAAAAATCAAATCCCATTTTTCCACCCGTTTTCTAAAGTATACCCCGCAATTGTGAATAAATTATGAACACCTAACCCGATTTCTGAAAGAAATCGCAGGTAGGTGTCATGCAAGGCTCTCCAAAATCTACGATTTTGTGAGAGCTACTGCCGAACACCTAACCCGATTTCCGAAAGAAACCGGGTTAGGTGTTCATTCGAAGGCCGGAATATACGTCTCTCGCCCCTCCGCGTCCACGATCTTCCATGCAGGTAGCGCCGTGTCCCCCACGGGCGATTCCGCCCCAAGCCCCTCCGGGTTGATCCAGTAAACCAGCTCCATCTGCCGGATGATCAGGCTTTCTTCCCCGTTCCGCGCGGGCAGAAGCTGCATCAACGCCTCCATCGGTTCCATCATCGCGCCTTTTTTATCGTGCAGGGCCAGCGGCGCGTACCACTTCCTGTCGATGTCCGTGACCTGCCCGTTCTCCAGCGTGCAAAGAATGTAGCTCTCCTCGATGGGAATCTCGTTGAACACGTCCCTGTAACGGATCAGCGTCCGGGATCCGGCCTGGACCGGCGGACCGGCAGCCACCGCGTTCTCCGTCAGAAAACCGCAGCCGGCAAGAACGGCGTCCGCGGCAGCCAAAAGCGCCTCGTCCGTGCGTTCCCCGTAGGGCAGCGTCCTCTGGTCCGCCAGAACCTCCCCGACCCGCGCCGGATCCGTGATTTCAGGCTGAACGTAAAGCACGGCCATGCGCCCCGGTTTTTTCGGCAGCTCCGTCTCCAAAAAAATATTCTCGTCCGTCAGGATCGCCCGCATGATATCCTGGTCCACCTGCGTCCGCCCGTTCCCGCGCATCAGGTAGGCGCCCAGAAGGAAGGCGTTCGTCAACGCCAGCGCGACAATCAATATCGTTTTCGCCTTCGTCCAGTCCATGCTTCACCCTAACCCGCCCATGGGGACGGTTCTGCTGCTTTCCGCCGGATTGCGTCCTTTACGAATAGCCGAGCCGCTCCCCCGTATACAGATCGAAATAAAAATCAATGCCCTCCACCGTCAAAATCCAGACCGGCAGCAAGCCTCCCCGCGCCCCTGCATCCGCACCCGTCCCCGGCGCCCCGTCCAAGGCCGCCGCTTCCGGCGCGGGCCGCAGCAAACCGGAGGATACATTGGACACCTTCCCCGTCACCGCGTCAAACACGGCCTCCGGCGTTTCTGCCGCCGGCATCCCTATCCCTGCCCCCGACGTCCCCGCTTCCGCCGCCGGCTTCCCTGCGCCCGCGCCCGATACCGGCCCCCCGGCGGCTTCCGCCCCTGTCCCCGGCGCCGTGCCGTCCGCCTCCGACAACACCCCGTACATATACGAAAACTGCTCCGTCAGCAGGTCAAACGGCGCACACGCCTGCTTCGTCCAGGCGCTGCCCGCGCCCGCCGGGGAACAGTCGATCATGTCCCGCCCGTAATACGTCACACGCCGCCCGGACACCTCCACGACAAAAGGCTCCGAGCCGATATAATACACCTCGTAGCCGCCCGACTTTATCCCGAAGGAAAAACGGTACACATTCCGTCCTTCCGGCCGCACCTCCGCGTCCTTCAGGTAGATCTGCCTTGCCGCCATTTCCGGCTCGGCCAGTCCCCCGTGGTCCGCGATGAAACCCAGTGCCAGCTCCAGGGCCTCAAAATACGTGGCCGTCCCCGTGTCGCCCCCCGCCACGCTGTATTCCATGCTCCCGTCGCGGTTGATCGTCAGGACCTTTTCCCCGTAGCCGTACATGTAAACCGTTACGCCGTTCCCCTCCGTAATCTTCCGCGTGAAGTCAAAGCTCCGTCCGAAAAAACCTTTCGCCATGTCCGTGATGCGCGCCGCCTCTTCCGGGTCCGACGTGTCGATGTTGCTCTTATAAGGCACCGCGAGCATGGCGCTTTCCATGTCTAAGGGAATCATCACCTCGTTTTCCACGCCGGAATACGTCCTGAGCGGATAAAAAGAGGCATAGCCCTGGGACTCGACCTGGGCGATCAGGGCCTTGAAGCCATCGTCCACGGCCGGCCCGGCGGCTAAGCGGTAATAGCGGTCCTCCTGCTTGTCGCAGAGGAACAGGCTGTCCGGGCTTGCCTCCGAATAGGCGATGCAGGTGAAAGCTTCAATGGAGTCGATCTGAACCGGCCGGCGCAGGTCGTATTCCGTGCAAAAATCCGACAAGGGCATCGCGAAAAGAAAATCCACCTGTATGGAACGCGCGCGCATCACCTCCGTAAAATCGGCCTTGCTGACAGCCCCCGCCACCATGCCGTCCGCAGCGAGAAACCGCGCCATCTCCCCTACGAAATTCAGCCTGTTTTCCGGCGGTGCGCCGTACCACAGTCCGGCTGCGGGCAAAACCGTGTAATTCTCCGAACCGAAGCTCACCGTGATCCGGTCCGGGTTCAGCGCCTCCTTGACGAGAATGGGGAGCCGTTCCTCGGCCGCCGCGCCGGGAAACCGGAAATTCCCGCCAAAAGGATCCGCCCACAAAAAATACAAAAGCAGTATTGTGGAACACACCAATACCACCAGCAGCACGTTCTTAATTTTTTCAATTGCGGCCTTTGAGATGTTCAATGGGATCGCGCGCTAATTTTTGAAAATCTTGCTCAGGATGTTCTGCAGAAACTGGGACGTCCCCGATTTCGGCGTCTCGAAAACTTTCGTTTCCTCTTCTGTTTTTTCTTTCACGAGAATCCGCGCTTCCTTGCTGAAAACCACCTTGCCCGACGCGTCCAGCGTATCGACCCGGATCAGGTAGACGCCGGGCGTTATGTTCTCGATTTTATAGGTAAAGAAACTCACCGCGCCTTTGGACTCGAAATCCGCTTCCTCCATGATGGCGGCCAGGTTTTTCTCTTCCTCCGCTTTGCTGTCAAACTCTTCCAGCTGATCCGGCAGCACGGGAACCCATTCCTCGCCGCTTCTCTGCTGGAGCGCGTAAGCGTTGATTTTCAAGGTCTTTCCGGGCTGCGTGGCCTTGACCGAAACCAGAAAATTATTCGTGACGACAAGTTCGTTTTCCGGAGGGCTTATGAGCGTGACGGCAGGATCCGCGGCAGCAAAAGAAGCAGACGTGCCGACGCAAAACACGATAAGCATCACCAGCGCGATCCAACATTTCTTCATCATTCCGCGAACCTCCTTTCCCTTTGTTTTGCCTATGCCATGACGCCCGTAAAAAAGGCGTTTCGTCTCGTAAGACCAGTATACAGCTTTGTTGTTACAAACGTATTACGGCGGCTTTAAGAACGCTTTACAGTTCCCAAGGGGGGACAAAAGGGGGACAAACGGGGGACTTCGCGGGGAACTTCGCGGGGAACTGGCCGCCGTTCAAAGGCTTGCTATTTATGGTAGGTTTCGTTTCGCAGGATTTTGAAGCTTCTGTAAATCTGTTCCAGAAGGACGATGCGCATCAGCTGGTGCGGGAAGGTCATCCTGGAGAACGAAAGGCGGAGGTCCGCGCGCGCCAGCACGGCTTCCGAAAGCCCCAGCGAGCCGCCGATGATGAAGCTCACATGGCTTTTCCCTTCATGGGGGAGGGACGCCAGCTTTTCGGCAAGCTCCGGGGAAGAGAGGGCGTCGCCCCGCAGGTCCAGCGCGACGGCGTAGCTTTCAGGGCTGAGGCGGCGAAGCAGCGCCGTCCCTTCTTTTTCTTTCACCTTGTCTTCTTCGGCGGGCGAAAGACGCTCCGGGGCGCGTTCTTCTTTTACATCGTCTATCGTCAATGTGCAATATTTACGTAGGCGCTTGCAGTATTCGTCCGCGGCGTCCCGCCAGTGGGGCTCCCGCAAAGTGCCTACGCACAGCACGTGTATGTTCATTGGAATTTTTGCGTCGCCGCCACATATTTTTTCAGCACGCCGATGTTGGCGAAGTACATGGAAAAGGTGTCTTTCCGCTTCACCTGGACCAGGTCCGCCTGGACGAGTTTTTTGATGTGCTGGGAAATGGTGGCCTGGGAGTAACCGAAGCCGGCGACCACGTCCTTGTTGCACACGGGGATGAGCGCCGCGTTGCGCTGCATGATAAAGCGGAATATTTTAATGCGCAGCGGGTGCGCGAGCGCATCGGAAACGCCGGCGACCAGCAGGATTTCTTCCTCCTGCATGTCATCAGATTCTTTTCTAAGCCTCATCGTTTAGCACCTCTTCTGGGGACAGTGTGTCGCTTATTTACATTATTATACTGCATGTTCGCCGCGTTTTCCAGCGTTTTTTGCCATCTTGCAAAAACGGCAGAAAAGGCTGGAGACAGCTTGAAGCCTTAATGACTTGACGATATTGACAAGCGGACAGACAATGTGCTAAACTCAATGAAAGGAGCAGAATCAATATGGCGAACAGCAACTTAACCCAGGCGAAAAACGCCAAAAACGATGAGTTCTATACTCAATGGGCGGACATTGAGCGTGAAGTCCAGGCGTATCTGGAGTTTGATCCCGATGTTTTTCGCGGTAAGACCATACTCTGCCCTTGCGATGATCCATATGAGAGCAATTTTTTCAAGTATTTTGCCTTGCAGTTTAATGCGTTCGGATTGAAAAAACTGATAGCTACCTGTTATGTTGATTCGCCGATAGCAGGGAAACAAATCTCGCTGTTCGATGTCACTTACCTGGCTCCGCCCGCTGTTGCGAGCAGTGAGCCGCATAAAATTGAAATAAATGAAGTTGCTGATGAAAACGAAGATGGCGCAGTCGATCTATGCGATGTGGAATGGCTGATTAAGAATAAAGCCAACACTTTGACTCGCTTACAAGGCGATGGCGATTTCCGTAGCGACGAGGTGAAAAAGCTCCGCGCCGGGGCGGACATCGTTGTGACGAATCCGCCGTTTTCACTGTTCCGCGAGTTTTTGGCGTGGATTGCGGAGGCGGACAAGCGGTTTTTGATCATCGGCAACATGAACGCAATCACATACAAGGAGGCTTTTCCGCTGGTCATGGGGAACAAAATGTGGCTCGGCAGAACAGGCAATGGCAATGACATGGTTTTTGCGGTTCCGAGGGGTGTTGAAATTGCTGAAACTGACAGGCAAAAAGCGGCACGGCTTGGCTATGTCGGCGACTATACCCGCCTCGGTAATTCATGTTGGTTCACAAACCTCGACCATGGGCGGCGCCACCAGCCACTTCCGCTGATGACAATGGCGGATAACCTGAAATTCTCACGCCACATGGAAATCAAAGGCAAGCCCGCCTATGACCGATATGACAACTATGATGCCATCGAAGTTCCGTTCACGGACGCGATCCCCGCCGACTATGGTGGCACTATGGGAGTACCCATCCGTTTTCTGGACAAATACTGCCCGGAACAGTTTGAGATTGTGGGAGCAACGGAAAGCGAAGGCAAAGGGTTTTCGAACGGACTTTGGTCAGGGGGTGTTTCACAGGCAACAGTTAATGGAAAACGTGTTTATAAAAGACTGTTCATCAAGGCGAAGGGAGCGACAGAATGAACGCCACGCTGAATAAATACACAGTCCGCGAGATTGTGGACGGCTTTGTCTACAACGAGATTGAGGAAAAGGGGCTTTTCGGACTTTCCGGACGGCTGACCATCCAGCCAGAATACCAGCGCAATTACATCTACGCCGACGGCAAGAGAGATGTCGCGGTGATAGACTCCCTGCTTAAAGCTTATCCGCTGGGGCTGATTTATTTCAACGATGTAGGCGAGGGGTGTTTTGAGGTGCTGGACGGCCAGCAGCGCATCACTTCGTTTGCCGCAGGCAAATTTTCCATCAGGGAT
>JAITOE010000256.1 GCA_031290135.1 Eubacteriales Family XIII. Incertae Sedis bacterium | reverse complement strand
TATTGCTTGCAGGACGTGACGCAGGAATAACACCCCGTACACCGCTCCAGATCGATCAACATGCCGTATTGTGCCATGATAACCTCCGTTCCGGCCCGCCAGTAGGCGCCGTGCTGCTGCTCCGGCGGTGCCTCAGATACACGCAATATATAATGTACTTAACTTATATGTAAATATTGTTTATATGTCATATTATATGTCCCTGCTGCCGCTGTGTCAATACCGATTTCCCCGATTTTTTATCTTACCATTTTTGCCGTTATTCAAAAGAAAATGTCAAAACCATTGACAAGGCGGTTGAAAAATGGGAGAATGTGAAATGGCAAGAGACAGAGGCCCTGTCCCGTGCAAATGTTGTAATCAGGTGTTTTCCCGGAGACAGCCCATGATCTTTTCAACCTATAAATTCATCCTCTTCTTTCTGCCCGTGCTTCTTGGATTTCGGATTCTTATAAAATATGACCGGGTTCCCTGGGCGAAAGGCTGGCTCGTCTTAGCCTCTCTTTTTTTCTATGCCCAGGGAAGCGGGGGGTATCTGTTTCTCTTTCTCTGCACGGCACTGTTTAACTACGGCGTGGGGCGGCGGCTTCTGCTGGCCGGGGTGCGGGCGGACGGCGGGGAGACCGGCCTGCGGGCAGACCGGGAACGGCGGATTTTGCTGGCGGCGGGGCTTCTGGAGAATATCGGCCTGCTGGGCTACTTCAAATACACCGGATTTTTGCTGGAAAATCTTAACTTTCTGGCGAATACCCAGTTCGCCCTGCCGCGGATCCTCCTGCCGCTGGGGATCTCCTTCTTCACTTTCAACCTGATCGGCTACATCGTGGACTGCTACCGGGGCAAGGCGGAGCGCTGCTCCTTTTTGGACTACATGACCTTCATCACCTTTTTCCCCCACCTGATCATGGGACCCATCGTGAAACAGAAGGATTTTGTCTGTCAGATCCGCAGTCCGGCGGAAACCCGCGCCTTCTGCTTGGCCCTATTCCTTTTTTCCGTCGGCTGCGCAAAGAAGGTGATTCTGGCAGACCCCCTCATCGCCTTTGCCGCGGCATACTACGCGGATCCGGCGGCCTTCGGCTTTGCGGAATCCTGGGCGGCGACCCTTTCCTATACGCTGGCCTACTACTTCGATTTTTCCGGCTACGGCGACATGGCGGTGGGCCTGGGCCTTTTCTTCGGCGTGAAGCTGCCGCTGAACTTCAATTCCCCGTACAAGGCGCGGAACTTCGTGGATTTCTGGCGCAGGTGGAACATAACGCTGACGGGATTTTTGAACGAATATGTCTTCAACAGCGTCTATCGCTTCGGCCAGCGGGCGGGCAGGCTGTTCCTGGGCGTCATGGTCACCTTTCTCGTTTCCGGCCTGTGGCACGGTGCCGGCTGGAATTTTCTGGCATGGGGGGCGGTCAACGGCGTGTTCGTGTTCTTCGGGATGCTGGCCACCCTCTACGGCAGGAGACTGCCCTCGGCGGCGGCCCACGGGCTGACCTTGGCCGGCGTTCTTCTGACCAGGGTCCTCTTCGACAGTCCCACCCTGTCCGGCGCGGCCCTCACCTTTCGCAACATGCTGGCTTTCGGCGGGCTGCCCGGATTGGTCATGTTCGGCAAGTCCAACATCCAGGTGTGCGTTCTGCTGCTTTTGGGGACGCTCATCGTTTTTTGCGCTAAAAACGCCGGGGAATTGATGGAGACCTTTACGCCCAGCCTGAAATACGCGCTGTGGACGGGGGTTCTTCTGACCCTCTCCCTCTTTTTCATGACCAGCGTGTCGTCGTTCCTGTATTTTCAGTTTTGACGGCGGACGTTATTCAACCTGTAAGGTACAGACTATGAAACCGATAAAATGGATCAAATACGTTATGCTTATGATGGGTCTGACCGCCCTGGCCGTATGCGGCTTCAACGCCGCCGCGGATCCTTTCGGCCTGTTTGGCGACCGGCTGCTGGATTGGTACGCTTACGACATGACCAATAACCCCCGCGTCGCGAAGGTCGCCTACTTAGATCGCCGCCACGAGGCATACGACTCCTATATCATCGGCTGTTCCAAGACCAGTTCCTTCTCCACAAGCCTTCTCGACACCTATTACGGGGACGCCCGTTTTTACAACATGATCATGTACGGGGGCGACATGTACGACATCCGTAAGACTGCGGAATACGTCCTGGAAAATTATCAGCCCAAGAACATCATCGTGGCCTTGGGGCTGGAGGAAGCCGTCCGCTACAACTACACCGAGGACGTTGTTAAAAACGGCCTGCACGCCAAGGTGGACGGCCAGCCGGTCCTGCCTTTCTACGCCCGTTATCTCCTCCTCAATCCCTCTTACGGCTTGGACAAGCTCGCCGCCCTGGCAGACCGAACCCGGCTTCCCAGTGCCGCGGACGTGTTTCTCCCCGAAACGGGGGTATACAACAAGGAACGGCGGGACGCGGAAAGCGTCCGCACGCTGACGGAATTTCTGGAAAAAAACCCCGGTTTTGAATACGACCTGACGGACAAGGAGATGGCCTGCATGGCGCAAGCCGTCTCCGACGTGGCCGCCGTCAAAGCGGCCTGTGAAGCGCAAAACGTGGATTTCAAACTCATCATGACGCCTATCTATTACAAAGAGGCGGACAATTATCAATATGAAGAGCTGGTCCGCTACTGGACGGCACTGGCCGAAGTCACGGATTTCTGGGATTTTTCCGGATATTCGCCCGTGAGTTACGACGAACGCTATTTTTACGACGCCTATCATTTCCGGAATTCCGTGGGCGACATGGTTCTCACCCGCGCCTTCGGCGACGGGCGCGGGTATCTCCCCGAGGGCTTTGGCCACCTGACGACGCGGGAAAACGTCCGGGCCCACGCGGCCCGCATCTTTACGAATTCCGGCGCACCGCCGCCTGGGGACTACAGCCAGGCGCTGCCCGTCCTGCTCTATCACGACATCCGGGAGGATCCGGAGGATGGCGCCGCCGCCATCACGCCCCGGCGTTTCCGGCAGGACATGGAAGCGCTGAAAGCGGGGGGCTACACCGCCATAGACTTTGCGGCGGCGGCCGCCTACGTGTACGAGGGGCGGCCCCTTCCCGAAAAACCGGTGATCATCACTTTCGACGACGGCTACCGCAGCAACTACCTTCTGGCCTGGGACATCCTTCAGGCGGCGGGGATGAAGGGAACCGTCAACGTCATCAGCGTTTCGGCGGGGAAATCCACGTACAAGGACACAGGACGGCCCATCATCCCCCATTTCAGCTACGCTGAAGCGCGGGAGATGTTCGCGGCGGGGACCATGGACTTCCAGAGCCATTCCTACGCCATGCACGACAGCCCGGAGCTTGAAGATCCCGCTGCGTACCGGGAAGGCGTATTGCCCCGGCGCGGCGAAGGAGAGGAAGAATATATTGAAAACTTCCGGGCGGATGTGATAAAATCAAAGGAAGAAATAGAGGAGCACGTCGGAAACGCGGTGTTCGTTTACGCATACCCCCAGGGCTACTACAGCGATTTGACAGAGGCTCTTCTGCAGGATTTGGGTTTTACTGTCACCTTGTCCGTCGATCCGGGGGTTCACGTTCTTGTTAAGGGGCTGCCCCAGAGCCTCTTAGCCATGAAGCGCGTGAACCGGGCCATGTGGTCCGGCGATCTTCTCCGGGAACTGGAAAGCTTGCAGTAAGGTGCCGCGGCGCGGCGGATTGGATGTGTTACGCATGAAGGAAAAAATACGGCAATTTCTGGCGAAAAACAAAAATACCGAGAACTTGACCGATGATGACGATCTCTTTGAAAAGGGCTTCGTGAACTCCCTGTTTGCCTTGCAGCTGATCCTTTTTCTGGAGAAAGAATTTCGCGTCCGCATTCCGAACGACGTCATCAAGGAAGACAATTTCAGGAGCGTCAACGCCATAGTTGGCACGGTGGCGGCCTTAACGGGATCGTCCGCCGATTGACGGGGAACAGGACGCGCAGACGGGATGTGAACATGGAAGATGAAAAGAAGATCAAATGCGTCGTCTGGGATCTGGACGACACGCTCTGGGAAGGAACCCTGCTGGCCGGCGACGCCCTTGTGCTGAAGGAGGGGATTCGGGAGATCATACAGGAGCTGGACCGCCGCGGCATCCTCCAATCCGTCGCCAGCAAAAACAACCACGACGAGGCCTTCGCCGAGCTACAGGCCTTCGGCTTGGATGAATACTTCCTGTGCCCGCGCATTCATTGGGGATCCAAGGCAAACTCCATCCGCGAGATCGGCGATGCCATGAATCTCGGCCTGGATACCTTTGCCTTTGTGGACGACCGGGCATCGGAGCGGGGGGAGGTGAACTTTCACCTGCCGGAGGTGCTGACCTTGGACGCCGCCGGTTACAGGGAGATTCTGTCCCTGAAAAGGATGAACCCCGTTTTCGTCACCGAAGACGCGGCCCGGCGGCGGGCCATGTACCGGGATGAAATGGAGCGGAACGCCGCGGAAGCCGAATTTTCCGGAAGTTCCGAAGCGTTTTTGCAATCCCTTGGGATGCGGCTGCGGATCGCCGCCGTTACGGAGGCGGATCTGCGGCGGGTGGAGGAACTGACCCTGCGAACCAGCCAGATGAACGCCACAGGCTACACCTATTCCTTTGAAGAGCTTCGCGCCCTCATCCATTCCGAAGATCACATCTTCCTTACGGCCGAGCTGTCGGACCGCTTCGGGGACTACGGAAAGATTGGTCTCGCGCTGCTGGAAAGAACAGCGGACCGTTACGTGATCAAGCTTCTGATCCTGTCCTGCCGGGTCATGACCAGGGGCATCGGTTCCACGCTGCTCATACATATCATCCGGCGCTCCCTGAACGACGGCAAGCCGCTTTTTGCCGAATTTCTGGAGACGGAGCGAAACCGGGCCATGTACGTCACCTATAAGTTCATGGGCTTTGAAGAGAAAACCAAGGACGGGAAGAAAATTTTGCTGGCCTATGCTTCCGATATAAAACGGGAATATCCCGCCTATATCCAAGTATCTCCGGCGGAGCCGCTGTAAATAAGCTGTAAATAAGCATTGACTTCCGGAGCCGCCCGCTATATAATGAAACTCGTAAGTTGCAAACTTTAAAGTTGGATTATCCGGAGGCGGTTGTTTATGTTCATCGGCAGAGACACGGAACTCAAAAAACTGAACGAGCTGTACGCCAGCGGCAAATTTGAGTGCGTCATCATCTATGGCCGCAGGCGCGTCGGAAAAACCACGCTGATCAAAGAGTTCACCAAGGACAAAAATGCGGTTTACTTTGTCGCCCGCGAAGCGGACGGCGCGGTGAACCTGAACGGATTCAGCAGCGACGTGTACGCCGTGACCGCGAAAGAGCTTGCCGGAAACTCGTTCTTTTCCGACTGGGAAAAGGCATTTGATTATATATACCAAATTTCAAAGGAAACCAGAATCGTGCTGGCCGTGGACGAGTACCCTTTCCTCGCGGGCGGTTACCGTCCTATTTCATCCATCCTGCAGGCGCACATTGACGCGCAGTTTGCGGAAAGCAAGCTGTTTCTGATTCTCTGCGGGTCGAGCATGCGTTTTATGGAAAACCAGGTGCTCGGCTACAAAAGCCCTCTTTACGGCAGACGGACGGCGCAGTTCAAAATCATGCCGTTCAGCTTCTTTGACGCCTTGCCGTTCTTGGCGGCTTTCCCAAAAGAGGAGAAAGCTGTCCTCTACGGGGTGACGGGCGGGATTCCTGAATACCTGAATAAGATTGACGCCGCGAAATCGGCGGCGCAGAACATCATCGACCTGTTCCTGACGGCGTCCGGGCCTATGTTTGAGGAACCGTCGAACCTCCTGAAGC
>JAITOE010000126.1 GCA_031290135.1 Eubacteriales Family XIII. Incertae Sedis bacterium | reverse complement strand
TTCTTCCTGCTGACGAATGATTCTTAACAGATACTATTATACTTGATTCCGGCAATCATTCAATAGATTTTCGAAAATCTCTTCCGAATCGGCTTGCGCACAAGTTCCGACTGGTATATACTAAAGGCGACTTCCGAAAACCCCGTCCGGATGGCGCATCGGGGTTTTCGGAGGTCGCCTGGAGCCGCAAGTTTCGTTTTCCGGAGGTTTTATGATGAAAATCAGGAAAATCGCATTGCTTGTCCTTTTGTCCGGAATTTTTATGTATTTGCTTCTGCCGTTGCCCGTCCTGGCGGCGGAAGTGATCACGCCCGCCACGGCCAAGGTGTTCGTGAATGGCGCTTCCAAATCCTTTGACGCCTATAACATCGACGGCTACAACTATTTTAAGCTGCGCGACATTGCGTTTGTCCTGACCGGGACAGCCAAGCAATTCGAAGTGGCATGGGACGAATCCGCCAACACGGTGTCCCTCCAGAGCGGCAAGGCGTATACGGCCGTGGGCGGCGAATTGTCCGCCGGCGAAGAGGCCGTCCCGGCGCCGTCCGCTTCCAAGTTGGTCGTCAACGGCATCCCGCTTTCTTTTACGGTTTATCATGCGAACGGCAACAATTATTTCAAGCTCCGGGATCTGGCGAAAACTTTGAATTTCGGCGTGGAATGGGATGAACCGGCCAACGCGGTCTCCATCAGGACCGACGCGGGCTATGTAGTGCAAAATACCACGCCGCTGATGAAATCCTTTGGCACCTACATCGTTTCGAACGACTGGCCGGAGTCTCCCGAACTGTCGCGCAACGACCAATATTTCTACGTGAAAGCCGGGACGGGCGTGAGCGGGGACGGCAGCCGCATTTCTGTCGAATCAGGCCGAAACAAGTATTCCAAGGATGATTCCTCGGCGTTCCGCGACGCCATCCACCGCCAGCTGCTGCGTGAGGTGGCAAGCGACCCGAACGCCGCTTCCCTGTTCGGCGGCGAGACGGCCTTCACGGAAAAGGGCTACCCGCTTTGCATCTTCACCGTCGAATACGCGAAACTGAACATCACGTCCCGCCAATATTACATATTGGGCGACAATAAATACATTCTGGTGCAGGAAACGGACCACCACGACAAAAACGCGCCGGATATCGACGAGGCCACATACACCATCCTGAACAGCTTCGAATGGCCGAAGTAACTTACAAATCTTAAATTTCAAAAACGTCTTGACATTCATGTGCTAATAGCATACATTTATATAAATGCGTGATTTTTAACACGAGAAAGTGTATAATTATGTGATTTGCGGGAGCAGGAAGCATGGAAAGATTTATCTTAAAGCCGCTTGAAAAATGGAAAAACTCGAAATTCCGCAAACCTTTAATTTTGCAAGGCGTTCGTCAATCAGGTAAAACTTGGGCGTTGAAAGAGTTTGGCAAGCGATTTTATGAAAACACCGCTTATTTTAACTTTGACGAAAACGAGGAATTTCGCCAGTTTTTTGAAAGCAATAAAGACCCTAAACGCATTTTGAGCAATTTGGCGTTTGCAAGCGGAGTGAAAATCAACCCCGAAACCACGCTCATCATTTTTGACGAAGTGCAAGATTGCCCGAAAGTGATAAATTCTCTCAAATATTTCAAGGAAAACACTCCCGGATATCACGTGGCAAGCGCGGGCTCGCTATTGGGCGTCCGGCTTGCGAAACCCTCCTCTTTTCCCGTTGGGCAAGTTCATTTTTTGAATATGCACCCGATGACGTTTACGGAGTTTTTACTTGCCTGCGGCGATGAAAATTTGGTCGAATATTTGAACGCCATAACAATTGAACCGATTCCTGACGCATTTTTCAACCCTCTTTGCGAAAAATTGAAGATGTATTATGTGACGGGCGGTATGCCTGAAAGCGTAAAAATGTGGGCGGAGGAGCAAGACATAGAGGCTATGCAAGCAGCTCTCTCGGATATTATCGCCGCCTATGAGCGGGATTTTTCCAAGCACGCAGACGCATCTGTTTTCCCTAAAATCTCAGCGATTTGGAACTCCCTGCCCTCACAGCTTTCAAGAGAAAACAAGAAATTCCTTTATAGCCTTGCGAAAAACGGAGCAAGGGCCAGGGAATATGAAGACGCGCTCCGTTGGCTTGTTGACGCTAATTTAGTGAGCAAAATTTATCGCAGCACCGCTCCGCGCTTGCCTCTTTCGTCGTATGACGATTTGACGGCGTTCAAGATTTACGGGGCGGACGTGGGCGTTTTGCGGAAGCTTTCGCAGCTTGCGCCGTCGGCTTTCGGAGAGAGAAACCGCTTATTCACTGAATTTAAAGGGGCGTTATCGGAAAACTTTGTTTTGCAGAGCCTGCAAACTCAATTTGAAGTTGCCCCACGCTATTGGTCGGTTGAAAATCCTCGTTATGAGGTTGATTTTCTTATTCAACGGGAAAACACCATTTATCCGATTGAAGTTAAGTCGGCGAATAATGTCCGCAGCCGTTCATTGCGGAAGTATAAAGAGAAATTTTCAGATGATGTCAATGTGTTGTTGCGTTTCTCGCTCGAAAACTTGCAATTAGATGGCGACATGCTGAATATTCCGCTGTTTATGGCGGATAGAGTCGGGCAGGTTTTGGATTTGCTGAAGTAAAATCGCCTGTAAAACGTAACCCTGCCGTAATGGTTACCAAAACCGAAAGCACCCCGAAAGTGAAAGTTCTGTGAAGATTCGGGGAAGTTGCTTGACATTCTTGTAACATTCTTGTAATATTATCCATACTTAGTATATTCGCAAGACACGAGGTACTATGAATCCCGCAGGATGAAAGGAGGGCAATGCCGGCGAGAACCATATTATAAACAGTCGTTTAGTTTTGAGGTATTTTATGAATTTGAAAAGAGGTTTTCACGTACCAAAGGAAATCATGCGTTCATTTCAAAAAAACACAGAAAAAAATAGAGATGCAAAAAGGGATTATTTTGAAGAAGTCAAAGAGGTTTTACATGATGGTGCTTATATGATTCGCGGCAGGTCGCTGCGCGGCAGGCGAATTGTCCGGCTGGCGGGTCTGCGGCTCTCCGCTGCCTTATGGCGGGGAAAACGCGGAGCCGCCCGTACAGCTGCGCCTTTTGCCGCCAAGACGGCAGCCGCGTTCAAAACGGGTGCCGCAAAAACAAAAACGGTTCTTCTGTTCGTGTTCAACGCCGCAATTTCACCGCTGCCCGGAAAGGCGGCGGCCACGTTCAAAACGTGCGCGGCAAAAGCGGGCGCAAGGGTACGGCCGGCCGTTTCGGAGGCTGTCAGCGCGATAAGGCTGGTCTGCATTGTCGTTACAGTCACAGCAGCCCCCCCCGTTGCAAACGCAGCGTTGCTGCTTCGCTCCGGATTTCTGAAAGCCGCGCTTCTGGTTCGCTCCGGATTTTTGAAAGCCGCGCTTCCGGTTCGCTCCGGATTTTTGAAAGCCGCGGTTCCGGTTCGCTCCGGATTTTTGAAAGCCGCGCTTCCGGTTCGCTCCGGGTTTCTGACAATCGCGGTTCCGGTTCGCTCCGGGCTTTGGAACGCAGCGTCCCGGACGGTTTCCTTTGTAAACAGGATAGACAAACGCGTCTATGCGGGCGCAGGCGCGTGCTGCGCGGTCGTCGCGGTGTGTCTTCTGGTGGCGCAGGCGCTGACAGCGCCCAATGTATGGAGCGTCTCGCTGGACGGGCGCGACGTCGGCTACGTGTTAGATGAAGCGGCCTTTGAAACGGTGCTTGCGGAAGCGAAACAAGGCATCATTGACAATGAAACGAGCATAAACGTATCCGTTGACATAAGCCAGGTTGCCTGCGCGGAATCCGACGTGAAAGAACGGGACGTGACATTCCTGTCAAGCGCGGAGCTGGCAGATCAGCTCATCGCGGCAGGTTCCTGCACGGCGGACATATGGACGGTCCGCATCAACGGACAGCAAGTGGCGGCCACAACGACCAAGGCAGAAGCGGAACGCATCCTCGAACAGGTGAAAGACAGCTATCTGAACAGCGATTCTGAAATGCTGGAAGCCACAATCAAAGAAACCGTGGAAGTGGCGAAACAATCTGTGGACTTGGACGAGGCGGACGATGTTTCGGACGTCGATTCCGCAGTGAACTACATTCTGACCGGAACCAAAGAACCCAAGGTATATACGGTCCAGGCGGGCGATAACCCATGGAACATCGCCAGGGCGAACAATATCAGCCTGGAAGAGCTGGAACAGGCGAATCCGGAGATGAACCCCGAAAGAATCAATGTGGGGCAGCAGCTGAACCTCTACGAGGTCAAGCCGTTCCTGACCATCCGGACGGTCGAACTTGCCAGCAAGGACGAATCCATTGCCTTTAGCACGGTCTACGAAAATTCAGCGGACATGTACAAAGGGCAGACGCGGGTCGTCACGCCCGGCGTCCCCGGCAACCGCGCCGTGCAGACGCAAATCACGAAAGAAAACGGCATCGTCGTTGACTCCGTGGAAATCGGCTCTGCCATAACCGCTGAGCCGCAGACGCAAGTGGCGGCTGTCGGGACAAAGCCCATCGCGACCTTTACGGGCACGGGAAGTCTGATCAGCCCGCTTGCGCGGATCGAAGTCTCCTCGGCTTATGGTTCCCGCGGATCCAGACGGCATGAAGGCGTTGACATGCGGAGCCCGAAAGGGACGCCGATCTACGCGGCGGATGACGGCGTCGTCACCACGTCGCAGTACAAAGGCAGCTACGGCAACCTGATCGTTTTAAGCCACGGCGGCGGCATGGAAACGTATTACGCGCATTGCGACAGTCTTCTTGTGCATGTGGGGGACGTGGTGAACCAGGGACAGACGATCGCCACGGTGGGAATCACCGGAAACGCCACGGGCTACCATCTGCATTTTGAGGTGAGAATGAACGGCATATACCAAAACCCGATGAATTATTTCTAAAGCTGCAATGGCAATCCTAATACTTGTTCTCCTGTTATACCGGTTCGCGAAAATATTTACCGCTATGCGAACCGGTAATATTCGTTTCCGCAACCCGCCCGCTGATTGCGGGCGGAATTTTGTAATCAACACGAGTATAAATTGTTGGCGCATTCGCGTCAACAGCGGTATTGTGTGTGTTTTTCCTGTTTCGGATCCGTTCCATTTTTTCGAAATGATGTCAAGTTACCTTGTTCGTATTTGTATTGTATAATGTATAATAAGACAGGCAATCCTGGTATTTGCCAGCATCCGAGGGAGCGATTTTATATGTTTGTCGGGCATACGAGCGAAAACGGACGAGAACAAGCGTTGCTGTCCCATCTGAAAAAGGTGGCGGAATTGGCGGGCAGTTTTGCTGCGCCATTTTGTGACGAAACTTTTGCGCACACAATTGGACTTTGCCATGACCTCGGCAAATATTCCCCCGAAGGGCAGCGCAGGCTCACGCAAAACGGGCCCAAGGTCGATCATTCGACGGCAGGAGGCCAGCTTTTGCACAGCCGTAACGATAATTTGTTCGGCAAAATCGCGGCGTACTGCATTTTCGGTCATCACGGTGGGCTGATGAATGGCGGAAGCACTCAAGACGACGGCGGCGACGGTACTTTTTACGGCAGAATCAAAAAAACCAACATCCCCTCATATGGCGCTTATACGCAAGAGCTTACTATTCCGTCGCTCGCGCCGCCCTTTCATCCGACGACGCCCAACGTCGGATTTTCCTTGTCCCGCCGTACTTTTCGATTTCCTCACGGGACTCGGCGGCGGCTTCGGTATTGTCCGGGTAAAGCAGATAGACTTCCTTGCTGCTGTCGAAGCGAGTCAGCGCCGCCGCCCGGTCAAGCGGCTCCATGCCACCCCATGCGTAGCCGTAGGCGGTCATGTCGTCTTGGGTCAAGGTTTCCTCAAGCTCACCGACCGGAATTGTGGCGATAGGATAAATGTCAAAGTTACCGTTATCGCCGAGCTTATCGAGAATCTCACGCTGTTTCTCCGGGATGAGATCGCCAAACAGGATTTCAATGCCGTTCTCTTCACCGCTCATAGCTCCGCGTCCCCCTTATGTTTATCAGTTTTAGTCTTGCGCGGCGGCTGGGGCGTTTTTTGCGCCTCGCGGAGTTGTTTCAGCACGGACGGTTTTTTTCCCGCTCTCTGATTGATGCGTGTTGTATCCCAATCGTGGCAGAACCGCCGTGCCGCTGTCGCCTAAAGCATCCGCAACTGCCGCATTCGCCAAAGCGTTCATGCGTGTTTGAACAAAGCCCTCAATGTTACCCTTTGCTTCTGTGACGGTCTTGTCCATCTGTTCGACGAAAGCATCACGGATAAACGGAATGTTTGAATTTACCGCCGTTGATAAACTGCTTAATACGGAGAGCAATTCTTCTTTTTCAGACTTTGTCAGCGGTTTTTTGTTGTCAAAAAGTGCCTTTGTGCGTGTAATCGTGCTGTTGACCATTGCAGCGAGCTCTTTCAGATCGGCTGTGAATTCAGCGCGGAATTGTTCATCCATGCTCGTGAACGGACACGGCGCCATTTCACGGCCATTGGCAAAGCGAACGGTCACAGGCACGCCCAAACCTTGATTGAGTGACGTGACGGCTTCCGCAAACTGGGTGTATGACATCTCAACTTCCACATAACGGCCTTCTCTGGAGTGAGAAGAATATGCATGGTCGGCATTATACATTCTCCGCAACTCTGCCGCCGATATCCGAAGCCTTATTGTGTTTTCATGCAGAATCGAACTGCAGAACAAAGCGGTTGATGAACTCTGGCATCGGCTAATTTCCAATACCCCATAACTTTCATGTTTCATTACTATTTCGTCAGCCATTGGAACCCTCCTACATCATTGCAGCGTTTATTTATCACCCCGCAGCGTCTCTCATATCCCAATATCGTCCTTGCTCCTGTCGAGGTCTTTCGCCTTGCGCGGCGGTTTGGGTGATTTTTGGGCGTCGCGGAGTTGTTTCAGCACGGACGGCTTCACCTGCTCTTGCTCCCGCGCGGGCTGGCGGTCATAGGCGAAAATATAGAAGTAATCGCGCGGCACAGTCGTGCAGCGTACGTAATACGTCCGGTCCTCTGTTTCCAGTTTGAAACCGTAGCGTTTGCCGCCGTCGCCCGGCAAACGCGCCTCCGGGTGTTCATCACAGTACGCGGACATCGAGCGAAAGTCTTTCAGAACGCCATCCCGCAAGGCATCCATCACGG
>JAITOE010000249.1 GCA_031290135.1 Eubacteriales Family XIII. Incertae Sedis bacterium | reverse complement strand
GGCTTTCAGGGGCGAATGATGCTTTCGAACGCGAAAGGCAGGCTTTCTAAAAGCAAAGCCGACGGCGACGGCGGATTTTTTGAATGCGCCTGGACGGAGGAAGGGCTGAACCTGCGGATCTTCGTTATCATTAAGATAGGGACGAGCATCAGCGCCGTCACGGAGGAACTGATAAAAAATATCGGTCCGCGCATGGAAGAATTGCTTGAAATCCGCGTGGGCAGCATCACCGTGGCGGTCAAAGGGATGCTGACGGACAAGCGTGTTTCGAGCCGTGACATCGAGGTGAAACGCCCATGACAATGGATCTGAACGCACCGGTTTCCACGCTGAAAGGGGTGGGGGCGGTTCGCCAAGAGGCGTTAAAAAAACTTGAAATTTCAACGCTTTGCGAATTGCTGCACCATTTTCCGAGGGATTATGAGGACCGCAGGGCCAGGCTGAAGATCGCGGCGCTTTCGCCGGACATGACGGCGGTCGTAAAAGCCGGCGTCGTTTCAGTGGACGGCGGGCAGCCCCGCTTCGGCAGGGGACGGCAGAAACAGGCGCCGCTCAAGCTGCTCGTGCGGGACGACACGGGCGTGCTGGAAATCATCTTTTTCCAGGGCGCCTATCTGGCAAAGGCTTTTTCGCCGGGGGCCGAATATGTTTTTTACGGCAAGGTGGCGGCGTCCGGCCCCATGCTGCAGATGATCCATCCGGATTTCAGCCGGGCGGACGAGGGCGGCGGCCGGGAAATCCTGCCGGTTTACCCACTGGCGGCGGGACTCAGCCAAAAGGATCTGCGGCGCTGGACGGAGATGCTGATGCCGTCTGCCGCGCAGATGCCGGAACCCCTTCCGCCGGACACCGTTGCAAGGAACAAGCTGTGCGGCGTCGGATACGCGCTGGAAAACATCCATTACCCCAAGGACAGGCAGCGTTTGCAGGAAGCGCGGTACCGGCTGATTTTTGAAGAGCTTCTGACCTTGCAGGCCGGCCTCATGATGCTGAAAACGGCCCACGACGCGGGCGGGGAGGGGATTGCCGCCAGAAGCGGGGCGGACGGCGCGCCCTTTGTTTCCGGCCTGCCATACACGCTGACCGGCGCCCAGCAGCGGGCGCTGGCGGAGATAAACGCCGATATGGAATCCGCCCGCGCCATGAACCGCCTCGTGCAGGGGGACGTCGGATCCGGCAAGACGGTGGTCGCCGCCGCCGCCATGTACAAAGCGGTGAAAAGCGGGTACCAGACCGTCATGATGGCGCCCACGGAAACCTTGGCACGGCAGCATTTTGAGGAATTCGCCGTCCTTTTCGCAAAACATGGCGCAAGGATCGCTTACCTTACGGGGAACGTCAAGGGGATCGAACGCAAAAAAACACTTGAAAAATTAGCGCAAAACGAGATTGACATACTCATCGGCACCCACGCGGTGATTCAGGCCGACGTCGTTTTCGCCAACCTGGGGCTGGTCGTGACGGACGAGCAGCACCGGTTCGGGGTGAACCAGCGCGTCAGCCTTTCCAAAAAAGGCGAAAACCCGGACATCCTCGTCATGACGGCGACGCCGATTCCGCGGACGCTGGCGTTCATATTTTACGGGGATCTGGACATCTCCGTCATAGACGAACGCCCGCCGGGCCGTCGCGCCGTCATAACCCGCGCCGTGGACGCGGACGGCAGGGAAGCCGCCTATGAGTTCATCCGGAGGGAAATACGGAACGGGAACCAGGCCTATGTCGTCGCGCCGCTCATCGAGGATTCGGAAGAGCTTGCGCTTCGTTCCGCGAAAGGCATTTACGCCGAGCTTTCCCGGCTCTTCAAGGGCTTTTCGGTGGCATTGATCCACGGGCAGATGAAACAGCAGGAAAAAGACGCGGTTATGGGACGTTTTTATGCGGGCGAGACGGACATTCTGGTTTCCACCGTGCTCATAGAAGTGGGCATCAACGTGCCGAAAGCGACGGTCATGCTGATCGAAAACGCCGAACGGTTCGGCCTTGCGCAGCTGCATCAGCTGCGCGGGCGCGTCGGGCGGGGACGCCGCCAGTCGTACTGCATCCTCGTTACGGAGAACGATTCCCGTGAGGCAGGGGACAGGGCGCGGATTCTGGTTTCCACGGACGACGGTTTTCAGATTGCGGAAAAGGATCTGGAGCTGCGCGGGCCCGGTGAATTCTTCGGCGTGCGCCAGCACGGGATCCCCGGCCTGCGCATCGCCAGCCTTGTAAGGCATGTAAAGGTGCTGCAGGCGGTGCGAAATGAGGCCGCCGCGCTCCTGTCCGAGGATCCGCGCCTGGAAAGGCAGGAAAACGAAGGGCTGCTGGCGCAAATCCGGAAGCTGTTCCGGACGGCTGCGGATGTCGGCATTTGAATCGGAAACCAAGAAAGAAAATATATTGCATCAGCACGGTAGTTGAGGTACAATAACCGCAGAGGGCGCGGTTAGAGGATGTCGCTGCACTATTTCGAACTCCCCAAAATTCCGGAGCCGTCGGCCGCGGACGGCGGGCCCGAACTGTGGCTCGCGCTGTTCAAGGCGAAAACGGAGGAGGACATCATGAAAATCCAGGAAATGGACGTGCCGGTCATGGAACAGGCAATAGGGGCTTACCGGACAGTTTCGGCCTCGAAAGA
>JAITOE010000027.1 GCA_031290135.1 Eubacteriales Family XIII. Incertae Sedis bacterium | reverse complement strand
TTCTGGTACGTCCCAAAATCCCATGCACCAACTTAAACGGCGCCGCATTTTGCTGTGCCGTTTAACTATACCTCATCGGGACACCTCTGTACAGGTACTCGTTTATTTGACGCTTACTTTGAAAGATGTGTTTGCTTGGACGCTTACGTTCAATGTACATGTTGCGCTGTTCGTTACAGTCGCGCTTCTCCTGATTAGAATTAAGATCAAGAGAAAGTAAACACAGAACCCGTCTGTAAAGGCGGGTTCTGTTCGTCATACTGAGGAACAGCCGCCCTCCAAAAGCAGGCTGACCCTTTTATGTCTCCATTATAGCAACGCCCCCTATGGATTGCAAGATATTTTTTCGTTTTGTGGTTTTTTGCAAATGGCGGGTTGCAAATGACGGGCTGCGTCCAATTGATTGCCGGATTGAATTTCGGAAACGGTGTTTCGGAAATTTGCAAACCATCGCTTATCAAATCGGCTATCGTTTTGAAAAAATCAGTCTCCATCATCATATAAATTCCACCCGGTCCACGATAAAATCAAGCCGCTCTTCCGTCATTGCATGGAAGCGAAGCACGGCAACATCGCTTGATTCAGCATATTCGTAAACATTCACAACAGGCGAGTCGTATCTTCTCGCCCGGCGTTCCGCCTGTTCTTTCAGACCTGTGCAATAAAAACCCTGGCCAAAGTCTTTGTTCCAGCGCGACGAGCGTAATTCCGGCGCCTCAACAGGGCAGTGACCGCCGTGATAGATTCTCATTGGCGCACCTCTTTCCGTTTGTGTTTGCCGTCCAAGTATTTCTTTACCGCGTCTTTGCTGGAATACCATATGCCGTCGCTGCCAATCGTTGCGGAACATTTTCAGCGCTGACCGTTCCCGAATTGTCACAGAGCCAAACGATTAATTAATTGTTACAAATTCGACATCATTAGCCTCTTTGTCGTTCCATTCCAACGCTTTTCGCAGTTCTTCCTTGCTTGGCAGGACGGTTTGGTATCGTGCAGCGAAAATCTGATCGTTTTCCTCCGGCAGCATCATCTCGACCATTGCGTCGTCTTTGTCTTTGCTTTCAAAAATTGCGCGGCCTCATTGAAATTTGCATGTTACCATTCAAAGGCGGAGATGCCACGGTTTTGCAGCTAATACCTGATCGGGCTGCCTTCGTCGTCAAGCGGCGCGAAATAGCCTTTGATGCACTTGGCGCTCCTGACGCAAAGCTGAACATGTGTCTTGCCGCGAAAGCCAGCGCCGGGGTAGATGGGCTTGCCCTCGGTGAAGATGCCGCGCACGCTGTCGAACGGGTCTTGACCCAACACGTCGTTCAAGGTGTGAACCTGATTGATTACAGCGCAATCGAGGTCGCGGATAAGCCAATCATCATTATCTTTGACATTTTTATTTTGCGGCATGGACAGACAACGGCTATGCACCTCTGCTTTTAACGAGACGTAGCCGCTACGCACAATCGATGCGTTGTTAAAGTCGGTGAGGTTCAGGCAATGCCCGAGATCTATGACTGCGCCGATCACCGCCGCGCCATCCCCGTATCGGTTCGCCGCCCAGTCAAGCGCACGGGCATAGCTGTTCTCCCAGAAATAAATCCCGCTGCCGAGCCAGTCATATGAATTGTTGCTCGGCAAAAGCGGGCGGGATTCTTTAGTCACTTTCCGGTAGGTTTCCTTGTCGCAGCCATGGAAGCCGAAAATCAAATCGGGATAGTCCGCGTACATCATGCTGTTATTTCGCCTTTCCGTTTTTCTTGTTCCGGTAATATTCACGAGAATAAGCGTAGTGATCTGTAAATTCCCCGTTTTCGTCAATCAGCCCGGAACGGATAAGATGTTCTTTCGCGATTGCCGCACGTTCAGCCTGCGGTTTTTTCTTGAAAGCTGCCGTATATGCCTCCATTTCAAGCGCGAGTTCCTGTGCCGTCATGTCTGCGCCTCCTTTCGGTTCAAATACATCATGCCGTTATTTCGCCTTTCCGTTTTTCTTGTTCCAGTAATATTCACGAGAATAAGCGTACTTAAAATTATTGTATCACGGAAACGGCGAAACCGCAATAGGTTCACGCCCAAATGGTGCCCCGCGCAAATTGCGGAAAACGTGCTCTCTTTCTGCTGCCAATGCTGAAAATTGTTAATACGCAGGTCGGACAGGTGCAGGAATTTCATGGGTTGTTGCCTCGCGCCGTAGTCCTTGCCATCGGCGGCAGATGCAACTATGCTGCAACTGTTACACAGCGAACCGCTTTGCCGCAATGGTTGCGCACATTTCGCCTGTGTAACCCAAGTTAGTTCCAAGTTAGTTCCAAGTTGGTTCCAAGTTAGTTCCAAGTTATCGTGCAAACCACCGCGCCGCCGAGGTTTTGCCGACGGCATAAATCAAACGACTTTTTTGAAGTTCTCTAATCAACACTTTGATCTGATTCTTTGAATGCCCCGGCAAAACTTGTTCAAGCTCTTTCAGCGGCGCACCCTTGTCTCCGTTTGCCCGAATATGCTTTAAGAGCAATTCCTTGTTCGTTTCACGGTCTAAGCCAATCAGCCATGTATGAACGCCGGATTTGCCTGTGGCTTCGTATAAGCCACGCGCTAAGACATACTTGTTTCTGCCTGAATGTTCGATGATTCCCATTTCAACCAAGCGTTTCAGGCGCAAGCGCAGGTTATCGTTCAGCGGCTTAAACGTCGGGATGTCGTATATCACCATCCCTTCTTGATAATGCTGTTTGTCATTCCGGAGGTTGATCAGTTCCCATATCCGGTCATAAAACGCAAAGTACCCCATCATAAATTCTTCACGCTGGGCGGCGGGACCGGCAGCTTCCGAGGAACGGTACTCGAATATGACCTCGGAGTGCGGGAGATGTTTCCGCAATGCGTTTTTAGCGCCGAACAATATAAGCGCGGCGTATGTCACGCCGTTTTCGTCAATAGCTCCGGCGTCTTTCAGCAACTGTTCCGCCGAAAGATTTCCGATGCGGTTGTTGGCGCTTTTTTCTTTCCAGAGTCCACGGAATGCCTCAACCGCCGTTTCGTCCAAGTCGGCGACCGTCGCGCTGGACGCGGTGGAAAGCTTTTTCATCGATGACTATGACACGGCGTATGCCATGCTGAAATCCGGGGAAATCGACGCTTTTTTCGACGAGGACATCGCCGAAGCCGCCTTTGATGTCTACGGGGACGTCGTGGCTGAAAATTTCTTCCCCTTGGTTTACGGGCCGGTTTCCCTGACGGCGCAGGACCCGTCGCGCAAGCCGGTTATTTCCGTCGTGCAGAAAATCATGCAAAACGGCGGGGCGCACCATCTGACGGAACTGTACAACCTCGGGCAGCGGGAATACAGGAAGCATAAGCTTTCCATGCAGCTGAGCCCGGAAGAGAATGCCTATGTGCGGGCGCGCGTCGCAAGCGGCGAACCCGTGCCGATGGTGCTGGAATACGATAATTACCCGGTCAGCTTCTACAACAGCCAGGAAGGGCAATGGCAAGGCATCGCCTGCGACGTGCTGGAAGACGTGGAAAAACTCACGGGGCTGTCTTTCCTGCGCGTAAACGACGAAAACAC
>JAITOE010000263.1 GCA_031290135.1 Eubacteriales Family XIII. Incertae Sedis bacterium | reverse complement strand
CTGCCGGTTTTACGTCACGGAGATGCTTTTTCCCCGGGAGCGGGCATAGGGACGTCAGCTGGAGATGCCTCCCGCTTATGTTATCTTTTTTTTGGGACATTTTCAAAAACGCTTGACATGCTTTTATATGATTTGTGCTTTTATATGATTTGCCGATTTGTGCAAATTGCCGATTTGCCGATTTGCCACGCCGACTTGCCGTTTGACGTTACTATGCAAATTGCAAATTGCAGGCGGGGAGTGAACTGTAACAGCGGATAGTCTTGCCAAAACCAAGAAAACATGGTAGCATATGAACTAATGGAGGAAAGATGATGGAGAGACATGGACAGGCAAGGGAAATGATCAGGAGGCTCGCGGTGGTGCCGGTTGCGGCGGCGGTCATGCTGTCATCCGTGAACGTGCAGGCGGCGGGCGCCGGTGAAACGGCGCCGGGAAGACAATAAATAAAAATGAAAATAACGGCAGACGGCCGACGGAATGGAAGGGGATTATAAAAATGCGGGTTTTTTCAGGCGTACAGCCTACCGGGAACATACACATCGGCAATTACATCGGCGCTTTGCGGCAGTTCGTGGAGCTGCAGGAGGAGAACGAGTGCGTGTACTGCATCGTGGACCTGCACGCCATCACGGTCCCCGCGGATCCCGCCCTGCTCCGTGAAAACACGCTGGACGTGGCCGCGCTGTATCTGGCCGTCGGCATCGACCCTAAGAAAAACATCATATTCGTGCAGTCCGACGTGTCGGGGCACGCGGAATTAAGCTGGGTGCTCATGTGCAACACCTACACGGGCGAGCTTTCCCGCATGACGCAGTTCAAGGAGAAGAGCCGGGGAAACGAGTCGGCGCCGGCCGGGCTGTTCACCTATCCCGTCCTCATGGCGGCGGACATCCTCCTGTATGATTCCGACGTCGTGCCGGTCGGCAGCGACCAGAAGCAGCACATTGAGCTTTGCCGCGACATCGCCATTCGCGTCAACAATAAATACGGGGACGTTTTCGTGGTTCCGGAGGGACGCTTCCTGAAAGACGGCGCCCGCGTCATGGCGCTGGACGATCCCCTTTCGAAGATGAGCAAAAGCGCGGAAAATCCGCTTTCCCGGATATCGCTTTTAGACGATGACGAGAAGATACGCAAGTCGATCATGCGCGCGACGACGGACTCGGAGGGGAGCGTCCGGCTCGATTATGAAAAAAAGCCCGGCGTCAGCAACCTGCTGAACATCTACAGCGCCTTTTCCGGGTGCGCCATTCCTGAGATTGAGGAGAAATACAGGGGCGTGGGCTACGGCGTGTTCAAGACGGAGCTTGTGGCGGTGGCGGTGGACGCCTTGGCGCCGATCCGGAAGCGCTACGAGGAGATCCGCCATTCCGGCGAGCTGGCTGCCACGCTGCGGGACGGCGCGGAAAGGGCGGACGGCATCGCCTGGCGCACCATGACGCGGGTGAAAAGACATTTCGGGCTGGGCGTAAAAGGCTGAGGCTGCGGCCGGAGGGGCGGGGCGCGGTGGCAGGTGCGAGGCCGGCGGTGGCAGTGCGAGGCCGGCGGTTTCAGGGACGGCCGGAGCGGGGGAGCCGGGCCGTGCGGGCTTTGGCCCGTTGGGCCTACAGAATAACGTTGGGGTCAGGCGTTCCGGATTTGGTCGATCCCGCAGTTGGCGAGGGCGTCGGCGCGGATGTTCATTTCTGTTATATATAGGAAGTCTTCGAAGCTGAACCCGGTGCCGTTCCACGCAAGAAACTTCGCGTATACGGGCTGGAGGGCGGCTTCGCCTTTTTTCAGGCTCACATGGCCTTTCACCCGGTAAAAGCGGAAACTGTGGGCATCCAAGAAAGACAGGAGCTGTTCCCAGAGGTCGCGGTTTTCCACGGGGCTGCGGTTGGAGGTGATCCAGCCGTTTTGCCGCCACTTCAGGTGCCATTCCTTTCGGAAGCAGTCCATCAGGTAAGCGCTGTCGGAAAAAACCCGCACCAGCTGCTTTTCTTTTTTAATCGCCCGCAGCGCGGCCAGCAGGGCTGTCATTTCCATGCGGTTGTTGGTGGTGTCGGCCTCCCCGCCGAAAAGTTCCTTTTGGCGTCCGTCATATTCCAGGACGGCGCCCCAGCCCCCGATATTGCTGCTGTTCTGGTTGCCGGAGCAGGCTCCGTCGGCGTAGATGCTGATAGGCTTCATTATATATGTCCTCATTTATATGTCATTCTTATGCGCGGGATTCTTTCTTTTATATTATGCCTGAAAGAGGGGGTAAAGGCAAGGGATAAAATTGCGGGAAAAAATAGTGGCTTTAACTCATCGGAATTCGGAGGTAGAGCCAGTGATTTTGCATGGCGCACAGGAATCTTTGCCAAAGCATCTATACATTTCAGCTAAATTATAGTACAATAACCGCAGAGGGCGCGGTTAAGGTACGGATTGCAATGCCCTCCGGCTCTGCCGGAGATGGCGATACCATAAATGTAATAACTGCAGAGAGGCTATGGGACGGAACAGAAATTCGTGGCTTTAACATAGGATAAAAACGGACTTAGAGCCAAAAATATATCGAGGTGTGAAATGGAACTTATCGGAAGACGTTCTGAGACCGAAGAACTGGCAAGCTGTCTTACGTCAAACAAACCGGAGTTTGTCGCGATTTACGGCAGAAGACGTGTAGGAAAAACCTTTCTTGTCAGGGAAACGTTCCGGGAGCGCTTTGCGTTTTATTTGACCGGAAGCGCAAAGGCGGACACGAAGACGCAGCTTGAGAATTTCGCGGCGGCGCTGCGGGAGCACGGCGGAAATGAGCAGGCCGTTCCGGGAGATTGGTTCGAGGCGTTCCGTATGCTCAAAGAATATCTGGCAGGCAGCACGGGCGCCGGCAAGAAAATCATTTTTCTGGACGAGATGCCCTGGCTTGACACACACAAGTCGCGATTTGTATCCGCGCTTGAATATTTTTGGAACAGCTGGGCGTCCGACAGGCAGGACATCCTGCTTGTCGTTTGCGGTTCCGCCGCTTCGTGGATGGTAAGCAAGGTGTTCCGGGACCGCGGAGGGCTGCACAACCGCGTCACGCGCCGCATTCGGCTTGAACCTTTCACGCTTGCGGAATGTGAAGCATACTACGCAAGCAAAGGAATTGTGATGAATCGCCGCGAACAATTGGAGTCGTATATGATTTTCGGCGGGATTCCTTTCTATCTCAGCCTGCTTGATAAACGTTTCGGGCTGGCACAAAATGTCGGACGGCTGTGTTTTTCCGGCAACGGCATTTTACGGGACGAATTCTTTAGTTTGTACGATTCCTTGTTCCTGCACAGCGAAAAACATATTGCCATTGTTGAGACGCTTAGCAGAAAAAACAAGGGACTGGCACGGCAGGAAATTGTCCGCATCGCCGGCATCGCGAACGGAGGCGGACTGACGCGGGTTCTGCACGAACTCGAACAGAGCGGATTCATCCGGAGCTATAAGCCTTTTTCCCGGAAAGAACGGGGCACGCTGTATCAATTAGTCGATTTTTTCACGCTGTTCTATTTCAATTTTATCCGTAAATCGCCGCCGGACGACGCGGACTACTGGCTGAAACATCTCGCCGGAGGCGGGCATAACGCATGGGCAGGCAATTCGTTTGAACAAGTCTGCCAATATCATCTGCGCCAGATCCTGCGTAAACTCGGAATCAGCGGCATCATCGTATACGCGTCGTCCTGGCGTAGCGAAAAGAGTGATCCGGGCGCGCAGATCGACTTGGTTCTCGACCGCGGCGACAACGTGGTCAACCTTTGCGAGATGAAATACGCTTCGGAGGAATATGTCATCACGAAAAGCGATGACAAGAACCTGCGCAACAAACGGGCCGCTTTCCTCGCGGAAACAAAAACAAGGAAAGCCGTACACTTGACGATGGTCACGACCTATGGCGTTGTCCGCAACGAATACGCAGGGAACATACAGTCAGAAATCACGGCGGAGGATCTGTTCCGGGAGGAATGGTAACGCCGCCTGTATCTTCAGGCCACGGGAGGGAGGTACGTGTCGAAAACACACACGCCGCAAAAAAACATCTTGCATCCATGTGGGCGTGTTGGTATAATGGAAACATAAAAGGGTCAGCCAGCTTGTGCAGGGCGGCTGTTCCCCATATGACTTTGGAAAACAGAACCCGCCTGTATTTTCAGACGGGTTCTGTGTTAGCGATTCCTTTTAAACAGGAAGAGCGCCACGGTAATAACGACTATTACAAGCTGCACATTAAGCACAACCACAATCATCGTCATCGTCCTCACCCCCCTTCATCACAGGTTAGTGACAACGGAGGGGGAACAGAATCCGCCGGTAAGCCGGCCGGCCATGGGACCGGGCGGGGCGGCGGTTCGCCGCGTCCTGCCCGTACCGCTATCGTAACATGCCGCGCCACCGCTGTAAACCCGGAAACGTACTTTGTGACGTAATTTGCAAAAATGAAAGAAGATTTGAACATTGGCTCGCCCGCCTCAGTTATGAGGCGGGCGTTTTGTGTTTTTGGGAGCGGAGCGGACATCGGATCAGAATGTAACACGTTGTCATTACTGATGTGAGGAAGCACAAGCGGGAGGGAGAGCGGGATGGATTTCCGGAAAGAGATGTAAGCACGGATGAGATGGATGCCGGCGACCGGATTAACGAGAGGACGGAGCATCCCCATGTGTCATCACGCAAGGGAGTCCGGAGGGAGGGGGATCATCGGCAAGAAATGTAAGCACGGACGGAGTGTAAACGATAATGAAAGCAATAAGGGGAGAAGCGTCCCCTTATGTCGTTACACAGAGGATCCGCAGGACGAAAATCTCAGAATAGGATGTAACGCATAATCATTACGTAAAGAGAGTGTTAGGAAAGGAGGGATGGCATAAAAATGAGTACGGTCTGAAAGTGAAAATTGTTGCCGGGAATCAAGAGGGATCCGGAAGCGGAGATTTCAGGCAAGAGATGTAAGCACGGACTGCCTACCTGTCGGTGATCGGATTAAGACAGAAGAACCGTCCCTATATGTCTTGCCTATATGTCTTGCCCGGGCGGTGTGGTTGCCGGCGATTAAGACAGAAGAACCGTCCCCATATGTCTTCCATATGTCTTCCATATGTCTTCCGGGAACAGGCCGGAAGCGTGTATTACAATGTGATATTAATGTGGTAGTAATGTAAATACAAATTCGAGTTTTTGGAGGCGCAGGGAAAAAAGATGTCATTTTCGTCCCTGTTTTAGGAAAAAAGTGTCATTTTTACACCCAAATTTTGGTGTTATTTCGCAAAAAAAGTGAAAAAACTTCAAATAAGAGGCTGCAAAAGGTAAATAAATGAGAAATATTGAAAAAAATATTGAAAAAAACACCAAACTGTGACCCGATGGTTATATAATTTATTGAACAACCATATTGGAATAGGCTCATTTGAGATCCAGCCGGTATGATATCAAAATATCACTTAGTTGGAAACGTTACTGGGGGAACAAGTAATGAAAACCAAACAGGCAGAAGCAAGAAAAGCTACAACAGCAAGAGAAGCATCAAGAACAGCACGCAGGCCCTTTAAGAGTTTCCTGAGCTGGCTGATCGTCGCCGCCATGCTGGCCACGACCGTCATGCCAACCACGGCTGTGTTCGCGGACGATTACGGCGACATAGGCAGTTCCGGCGGAATTGAAGACATCGTGAACGATGCGAACTCCGGTACCGGAAGCACGGACGGAGCGGAAGACAGCCCCGCCGCCTTGGAAGACGAGGCCGCAGGCGGTTCCGGCGAATCCCCGGCGGAGGAACCTTCTTCAGATGATGAAGAAGACCCAGCCGGAAGCACCGATGAAAACGCGGATCCGGATGCAAACAATGTCAACACAGACGAAACGCCCATAACGGGCGCTGACCCGGACGCAAACGGAGAAACACCGGAAGCCCCGGCTGCGAACGCTGACCCGGATGAAGAGCTTCCTGTAGAAGACCCGGATGAAGAACTTCCCATAGAAGAACCTGAAGAAGAGCTTCCTATAGAAGAGCTTCCCCCGGTTGTGGAAGTACCCGAAGAAGCCTCCGTCCTCGTAAACTGGTTCAAAGCCATCTTGGACGATGAGGGCAACGTGGTCAGCAGGGAGCCGATCGGCACGCAGACGTTCTACGGAACGGCAGGCGAACCCATCGACATCGACCTGAACGACTACGAGGGTTCGGCCGACGTGAGCGAACTGCGGCTGCTGAAAGTGGAACCCGTCGCCATCGAGATTGTCAGCTTCAAAAGCGACAGCGCGATACAGGGATTCAGCGACAGCGCGATACAATTCAGGACGTTAGACGACGGGCTGTTTGACGAAGAGCTTCCTGAAGAAGAGCTTCCCGAAGAAGAGGTTCCGGGAGAAGACATTCAGGAAGAACCCGCAGCTGCACCCGCGCCCGCCGCAGGCGAAGAACCTGAAGACGGCGAATTGATCTTCGGCGAAGCGGGAGAGATAAACGTCCTTCTGGGCATCGCTCCTTTCGCCCTTGGGACCACCGTCAACATCTACCGCACGAACAACATCAAGGACGGCGTGGACATCTCGCTGACCACACCGGTCTACAGCGTGACCCTGCCTTTTGATTACGCGGACACGCACACATATGTAGACGCGAACGACTACGCGCTGCGCGCCGGCTTAGGCGCCGCACCCACCGAGTGGACGCTGAACACGACGGCGGCGGCAAACGCGGCGGCCGCATTGACGGTGCAAACAAATGCACTACAGAACGACGAGGTCAACTTCTCCTTCGCTCCCCCGGCGTAGTATAGGAACTGGGATCCGATAGCCATTGACACAGACCCGGCGGCGGAACACTCCGTCATCGTATATAGTGGCGCAACACTGAAAACCAGGCTGGAAAGCGCGGCGCCTTACTACTCTTATGTAGAGTTCGGCTGCGACGTCGTGGCCACGGCCAATATCCTGACCAACAATCTAACCGCCAGAGTGACGGCGGCGGGTACCGAGCTGACGCTGAACGCGAAGAACTACCGCTATGATAGTGCCTACTACATCGGCGCCACCGCTTACAGCGCGACAAACGCGAATGCCCTGAAGAAGTTCACATTTAAAGACTGGAACGTCGCGAGCAGCAGCTCCGCCACAGGATTCTTCTATTACTACAACCCCACGACGTCGCCAACGACGGTCGTGTTCGACGGCCTGAAATTCTCCGGCACGACGGCTGCTTTTACGAACTTTTATGCCACTGCCGATGTCACGAACCTGGTTCTGGACGGTTCGCGCGCCCCGGTCGATATCCGCCTCAGCAACTGGCTTACGGCATACGGCCGCGGCATCACGATGATCGGCCAGGTAGACATAACTACGACAAAGACTATAGCCGGCTCGGTCGATGGGGATTTCATCGTAAAACAGGCGCCGGCGGGCGCCGCCCACCCGACCGCCGTCAATATCAAAGCCGACACAGGCCTGATGGACTCCGCTTGCCGGTTTGCAAATCTTACGGTTGAGCCGAACACCACATTGAATTTCGTCGGTCCGTATATCGGCGCGGCCGATGCTTGTGTCACGAACTTCTCCATAGGGGAAAACGCCACGTTTGCCGCCAACTTCGCCAACAGCGGAACCCAGGACGGGATTTGGGCGACCAGCAAGATAGACATTGGAGCGGGTGCGCACATTGACATTACGGCTTCGGGTACGGCAGGCACGGGCTTCGGCGCCCTTGCGACAGGCGGCACGATGACCATAGGCGAAAACGCGGACGTGAATGTTTCATCCGCGAAACCGAGTCAGTACGGCGCGCTGTACGTAGGCACCACATTGGACATAAAGGCGGGCGCGAAGCTGAACGCCACATCCACGGGGACCGCTTATGCAACCATTCACGTACTCAAGACGGCGACCATAGGCGAAGGCGCGGAAGTGAGCGTTTCGTCCACAGGCGCCCACACGGTGTCAACACTGTACACACAAGGCGCCTTGGACATAAAGGCAGGCGCGAAGCTGGACGTCACGTCCGAGGGTACCCAGCCTTATGGAACCCTCCGGGTAAACAACGGCGCGCTGACCATAGGCGAAAGCGCGGAGGTAAGCGTCACGTCAGAGGGAACGAACGGCGGCGCGTCCGGCGGCTTCGCGGTATTGGATGTAGGCAACAGCACCATGGCGGGCCCGGTTAACATCGGCGCGAACGCGAAGCTTGCGGTCACGTCCATAGGTTCCGCGTTCGAAACGTTCAGGGCATACAATGCGGCGACAACGATAGGCGAAGGCGCACAGGTGGACATCACCTCCTCCGGCTATGTTTCCTACGCGACCTTTGCGACGAACGCGCTGACCATCAAAGAAGGCGCGAAGTTCAGGGTTCTGGCGTTTGCCGGTTCCGCATATCCTGCCCTGTGGACGAACGGTGCCGTCACCATCACCAACCCGGCTGAATTCACCGTTTACAACAGCAGCACAACTGCGAACGCCGCCCGTTTCCTCAACAACGCCGCCATTGACCTTACATTCAGCAACCTCACTTACTGGAACACCACGCAGGGTTCCTTAGACGAGATGAGCTTGCCTGATGTCAACTGGAACAGCGCGGAGCCGTTCAATGTAAAGGGAAGTGCGCACGCAACCGGCACCACCGCAGCAGCAGGCAACTTCGCAGCAAGCCTTGTCATGGCGCCTCTCGCGACCGGACAGCATACGGTCAGCGGCCAGGTGGAACCCTACGCGTTCAGCGCAGCAAATTTCACCTGGGCGGGACGCAAGCTCATCTCCACGGAGGAAGGCTACAACCTGACGAGCTACAACATTAGCTTTAGGGATTATGAAACCGGCGAGCTGCTGGATCCCGCTGCTTTCTCGTCAGCCTACGCGAACCCCTATGCCGGGACCGGCTACATCCTCGCGGAAATCCCGGTGCCCCAGTTCGACGTCACGGGCTATCTGCGGACGCCCAGCGCCCCGGAAACGGTCGCGCTGAAAGCGGATCCCGCAGACAACGAGTTCGACATCTTCTATTACGCGGACGGCTTTAACCCGGATCTGCCGGAGACGATCGACACCGCAAAGACCGCGGAGCGCGTCGGCGAAAACCTCTGGAAGGTTACGCTGAACCTGAACGGTTCCAGCGGCGTAGCCATCGAGTCGCGCGACGTGGACATCATGATCGTGCTGGACGCGTCCACTTCCATGAACACCACTTCAGGCGGCAGGACAAGGATAGCGGCGACCAAGGCAGCTGCGATCCGAATGCTGGATGAGCTGACCCAGTTCCCGGACGCGCTAACCGGCATCACGCGGGTCGGCCTTGTTAAGTTTTCCTCCAACAACGCTAACTCAACCCTCCTGCAGGGCCTGACGCCGGTGATGTGGGGGCAGGGCAACGAGGTATACACGGATGCCATCAACGCGCTGAAAGCCAAGATCAACGCGATTACCTTGAACACCTCTACCTATACAAACCGGGGCATAAGCCTCGCCTACACGGAGCAGTTCGTGACGAACCCCAGCACGCGCAGCCACAAATATATGGTGCTGCTGAGCGATGGCGCCACGACTTCCAGCGCCCGGACAGCGGCAGTGACCGCCGCGAACCAGTATAAGAATGCCGGCGGGAAGCTCATCGCCGTCGGGCTGGATATCAGCGGCACTGCCACCACCAATCTGATGACATACCAGAACGCGGGTTACTACAACGCCACCGGCGCCAACGTGGAAGATATCTTCATTGAGATCGTCCGTTCCATGCTGACCAACATCAAGAACGGCGTGGTCACGGATCCCATGGGCGCGGGCTTTGAGATCACCGACGTCAACGGCGGATCGTTTGAGATCGGCACGGACGTGAGCGTGGATCACGGCACGCTGACGTATGACGCCGCGACCAAAACATTGAAGTGGACGTTCACGGAGCAGATTGCGTCCGCGCAATTGACTTACTATGTAAAACTGACAAATCCGAATGCTGTAGTGAACACGCCGAGCGCGACAAACGGCGAAACCTACATCATATATGACAGCCATAAGACCGAAGGCCTGAGAGAGGACTTCGACGTCCCCTACGCCACCTACGCGTTCGGGTCGCTGATCGTGCAATACAACGGCGTTACGCACGATTCGCAGACCTTCCCCGTCGGTTATCCTGATGTTCCTCCGAGCGGCCACTACCCGACAAGGCCGACCTATCAGTTCACCGGCCCTGAGGATCTCCAGAATTATTCCCTGAAGGTCCGCCTGACCGGAACGGAAGCGGTGGGCGACACCATATACACCCGCAACATAGAGGCGGCGAGCTTAGCGGAACTGAACACGCTGCTCGGCGGCGACAGGATCACCGCGCGCAGCGGCAACCTGTACGAAATCGATTCCCCGCAGGGCAATCTTGTAATCACATATGACTACACGTTGCTCGGCCCGTTCCATGTGACCTATGACCACAATGTGCCGAACGGCGCGACGGCCATAGGCAGCGCCCCCACGGACGCCAACGAATATTGGAGCGGCGACACAGCGATAATCAAAGGCCAGAACGGCATGCTGGTAGAAGGCTACCGTTTCAGCGGCTGGCTCGATGCAGATGATACATTGTACGCACAAAACGATGAAGTTGTCATAACCGGAGATCTGCCGCTGAAAGCGCAGTGGACGGCGGCGGACGCGGTGCTGCTGAGCTTTAACGCGAACCTGCCCACGGACGCGACCCTGCAGTCCGGCGCGGTTCCCGCTGCCCAGTCCCACGCCCTCAGCGCCACCGTGACCCTGCCGGGCAACACGGGCAGCTTGGTGGTTCCGGGCTACGACTTCCAGGGCTGGAGCCGGACCGCGGACGCGGCGGACGTCACAACCGGGATCATCACGCAGATTGTCAATATCGCGGAGGACACAGTCCTGTACGCGGTCTGGAAGGGCGACGGGGGCGGCGAACCGATCAAGTACACCGTCACCTATAACATCGGCGACGCCAACGGCGGTACCGCGCCCGTGGACACGTCTTCCCCGTACCTGCGCCACAGCAACGTCACCGTTCTGGGCAATACGGGCAGCTTGGTCAAATACGGCCGCAGCTTCACGGGCTGGGCGACCGTTTCCGGCGGTACGCTCGTCTACGCGGTGGGCGAAACCATATCAGATCTTTCGGTGCCCGTGAGCCTCTATCCCGCGTGGAGCACCGGGGCCGACGAAAAGATTAACATCATCTTTGACGTCAACGGCAACAACGAGGGCGGCAGCAACGTCAGCAGGGAAGTCACGAAACACCAGCCAGTTGACTCGCTGGCGACGTTGCGCGGCACGCACAACCTCATAAAATACGGCTATGACTTCGACGGCTGGAGCACGACGGCCAACGACCTGGCCACCGTCACCGACACCCTGCCCGGACAGGCTGCGGACACGACCGTCTACGCCTACTGGCTGAAGGACACGAACGACGGCTACACCGTCACCTACAACAAGGGCACCGCCGACACAGGCACCGTGCCCGTGGACAGCACCGTTTACCTGAAGCACCAGAGCGCGGTGGCCCTCACCAATTCAGGCGGGCTGACGAAATACGGAACGGAATTCCTCGGCTGGACCCTCACGGAGAACGGCGGTGAGGTGAATTACCTGCAAGGGGATCCCATCCATAACATCGTGGCGAACCTCAACCTGTACCCGGTATGGGGCGAAGCCGCCTCCTATCCGGTCATCTACAACGCGAACGCGCCGGTGGGCGAACTCAAGAGCGGCAGCGTCCCGGCGACCGTATCCTATCCCAAGTACAGCCCGGTTACGATCGCGGGCAACAGCGGCAGCCTCGTGCGCCTCGGCTACGACTTCGAAGGCTGGAGCCTCACGCAGCAGTCCGCGCCGGACCAGGCGGTGCTCCTTGCCACGAGCATCGCTTCCATTGAAGAAGCGACGACCTTATACGCGGTCTGGTCAGGCGACGGCGGCGGACAGCCGGAGAGATTCACGGTAACGTATGTAAGAGGCGCAGAAGCCACGGGCGGCACGGTGCCGGCGGACAGCCTTTCGCCCTACCTGAAGCACGCGGACGTGACCGTCCTGGGCAACACGGGCAACCTCGTGGCGGAAGGCAAGAACTTCGCCGCGTGGGCGGACGGAGCCTCCTACTACCTGGCGGGCGACACGCGGGCGGACATCACGGCGGACCTGACCTTCACGCCTTGGTTCGGCACGGGCAGCGTGACGCTGGCGACCGTCACCTATAACGCAAACCTGCCTTCGGGCGCGGATATCCAGAGAGGCAGCGTCCCGGATTCCCTGAGCGTTCCCATCAACACGACCGCGACCCTCGCGGCGCCGACGGGCCTCGTGGTTCCGGGCTACGACTTCCAGGGCTGGAGCCTGACGCCGAACGCAGCGGACGTGTTCATCGGCATCATCACCAACATCCCCTCCATCGCGGCGGACACCACCGTGTACGCGGTATGGAAGGGCAATGGGGACGGACAGCCGATCACCTTTACCGTGACCTATAACAGCGGAGACGCGAACGGGGGCACGGCGCCCGTGGACACGTCC
>JAITOE010000252.1 GCA_031290135.1 Eubacteriales Family XIII. Incertae Sedis bacterium | reverse complement strand
GCGCGCTCCCGCCTGCAAGCGCTGAAGCCATCGGGAAGGCCTGCGACGCGATCCTCGCGGGCGGGCTCTACGACCAGTTCCCCTTAGCGGTCTGGCAGACCGGCAGCGGTACGCAGTCCAACATGAACGTCAACGAAGTCATCGCGCATATGACGAAGCTCCACCCCAACGACGACGTGAACAAAGGCCAAAGCTCCAACGACACCTTTCCGACGGCCATGCACATCGCGGCGGTCACGGAAACGGAGGAATTCCTGCTTCCGGCGCTGTCGGAGCTGGAAAAAACCTTCGCCGGCCTGGCGGACCGCTACGCGGACGTCGTAAAAATCGGGCGGACGCACCTGCAGGACGCCACGCCCCTGACGCTGGGGCAGGAAATCAGCGCCTGGCACGCCATGCTTTCCGAGACGAAGCAGATGATACGCGGCGCGCTCAACCCGGTGCGGCGCCTGGCGCTGGGCGGGACGGCCGTGGGGACGGGGCTGAACGCGCACCCGGATTTCGGGCGGGTTGCCGCCGAGAAGATCAGCCTTTTGACGGGCCATATGTTCATCACGGCGGAAAACAAGTTTCACGCGCTGACCAGCAAGGACGCGCTCGTACACCTGCACGGGGCGCTGAAAGCCCTTGCCGCCGACCTCATGAAGATCGCCAACGACGTGCGCCTGCTCTCCAGCGGGCCGCGCTGCGGCATCGGCGAGCTGATCATCCCGGAAAACGAGCCGGGCAGTTCCATCATGCCGGGCAAGGTCAACCCGACCCAGTGCGAGGCGCTGACCATGGTTTCCTGCCAGGTGATGGGGAACGACGTGGCGGTGGGCTTCGCGGCTTCCCAGGGGCATTTCCAGCTTAACGTTTTTATGCCCGTCCTCATATACAACCTCTTGCAGTCCATAAAGCTTCTGGGCGATGCCATGGAATCCTTCAACGCGCATTGCGCCAAGGGGATCCGCCCCAACGAAGACCGGATCCGGGCGCATTTGGACGGATCGCTGATGCTCGTCACCTGCCTGACCCCGAGGATCGGCTATGAAAGAGCGGCGCAGATTGCCAAAGCCGCGCATCAGAACGGCGTCACGCTGAAAGAAGAAGCCGTGGCACAGGGCGTTCTCACGGAGGCCGAATTTGACGCGTGGGTGCGCCCGGAGGATATGGTGTAGGCGGACGTAACCTCTCCGTCATTGCGAGCAGCGCGAAGCAATCCACACAAATGGATAGGCGGATAATAATGACAAATATGGATAAATTCACTAAGGAATGGGGGCTTGCGGCGGACGCGGACAGGCTGCCGGCTTACGCGGCGGACGTGGAAGCAGAAATGCGCCGGGGTCTGCGCGGGGACAAAGGGACGCTTCAAATGCTGCCCACCTATCTGGATCCGGACCGGATCGCGAAAGCCGTGCCGGGCGGCGCCTCGTCCGTCGTCATCGACGCGGGGGGGACGAACCTCAGAATTGCGGCGGTGGAGCTTGGCGGCGCCGCGCCGGTCATCCGTTCCTATGAAAAATACCGCACGCCCGGATACGGGCGGCGCGTCAGCGCGGAAGAATTTTTTGACCAGATAGCCGACCGTCTCGCACCGGTGCTTGACAGGAGCGACAAGATCGGCTTTTGTTTTTCCTATCCGGCGGAAATCCTGCCGAACCGCGACGCCCGCATCTTACGCTTCACAAAGGAAATAAACGTCGACGGCGCGGCCGGGACGGTCATAGGCGACGCGCTGCGCGACGCGCTGAAAGCCAAGGGGCTTCCCCATGAAAAACGCGTGATCGTCCTTAACGACACGGTGGCGGCACAGCTCGGCGCCATGGCGGACGGCGGGCAGGGAAGCCATGCCGGCTTCATTCTCGGCACCGGCGTGAACGCCAGCTACACGGAGAAAAACGAAAATATCCTGAAAGAGGGGGTTATTTGCGCGGAAAAAGGTGATACTATTATGAATATGGAGGCAGGCGGTTACGACGGCTTCCCCCTGTCCGAAGCAGACCGCCGTTTCATCGCGGCCAGCGAGGATCCGGAAAAGCAGCATTTTGAGAAAATGGTGTCGGGCGCCTATCAGTGCGGGGCTTTGCTGGAATGGATCCGCTTCGCCGCCGAAAAAGGCTGTTTTTCCGGCGAATTTCGCGGCAGGCTGGAGACGCTGGGGGAAATTCCGGCGGGCGAAGCCGACCGCTTTTATTTGTCCCCGGAAAACGAAGGGGTTTTGTCGGGGCTTTGCGCGCGGGAGCAGGACGCGGGCAGCCTGCTCCGTCTGGTGGAAGCCTTTGTAGACCGCGCCGCTTTCATGACGGCGGCCGTGCTGGCGGGGGTTCTGACGCGGCTTGGGGATGCCGCCGGATCCCCGGAAAATCCGGCGCGCATTTCCGCAGAGGGTTCCGTTTTCTATAACGCGCGCCTGATGCGGCAGCGCATAGACGCCTATATGGCACAGGCGGCCGCGCGGATGGGCTTACACAGCACGTTCGTGAAAACAGAACAAGCAACCCTGCTGGGCACGGCGGTGGCGGCACTAATAAACTAAGAGAGCGGTTCATTGTTACTATTCAAACATCCGCCCAAGGAAGGGTGGCACGTATGATAAACGTACAAAAACTCACAAAAAAATACGGAAAATTCACCGCGAACGACAACATCTCGCTTCATGTGGGCGCGGGCGAATTCGCGGTGCTGTTAGGCCCGAACGGAGCGGGAAAATCGACCCTGATCAAATCGATCTGCGGCTTGCTGCGCTTTCAGGGTTCGATCCGGATCGGCAAACATGACAGCCATACAACAGAAGCGAAGCGCATCCTCGGCTATTTGCCGGAAATGCCCGCGCCGTACCCGATGCTGACCGTGTCCGAACACATGGAATTCATCGCGAGAGCCTACCGGCTCACGGACTGGGAGCAGGACGCGCAGCGCCTGCTGGAACGCTTTGAACTGGCAGATAAACAGAAAAAGTTAGGCAAGGAGCTGTCAAAGGGGATGCAGCAAAAGATCAGCATCTGCTGCATGGCCCTGCCAAAACCGCAGGCCGCCATTCTGGACGAGCCTTTGGTGGGACTGGACCCTTACGCGATACGGGAACTGAAAAGCATGCTGCTGGAATGGAAGCAGGAGGGGCGCGCGGTCCTCGTGAGCACGCATATGATCGAGAGCGTGGCGGAGAACTGGGACACGGTCCATATCATGATGCAGGGACGCGTCGTCCGAAGCTGCGGGCGGAACGCGCTGGCAGAGGGCGAAAGCCTGGAACAGCTCTATTTTTCCATCACCGGAGGCGCGGACGCGGCGGAAGACCCGGAGGCGCGCCATGAATAGCCTGCTCTACATAGTGACGCGAGAGATGAAAAACACCCTGTTGGAGCTTGTCCGGAAACCCGCGCGGCTGATTCTGGTGCTTTTGCTTGTCGCTTTTCTGGTCGCCATGATCCTCGTGTCCATGTTTACCGGCTCCATGATGGAAGAATACGCGGATCTCTTCCTGCTGAAAGGGATTTTTTTCGCCTTTCTCCTGCTGTTCACGCTGATTGCCGTCAGGAGCGGGTTCACGGCGGGCAATACATTTTTTGGGATGGAGGACGTGAACCTGCTTTTTGTTTCGCCGGTCAGCGCGGGAAAAATTCTGGTTTACGGTTTGGCGCGTTCCATGAGCAGGGCATTTTTAATGGGATTTTTTATCCTGTTCCAGACGAATTCGCTGCGGCTTTTCGGCGTAGGCTTCGGCGGCGTGTTGATCTTCTTTTTCGTGTTCATGCTGTCCCTCGTCCTCTCGTTCCTGTGTTCCGTCGCCATCTACAGGCGGACAAACGGCAGCGAACGGCGGAAAGTGACGGCGGCGGCAATCATCGCCGCCATCCTTGTGCCGGCGGCGGTGTACGCCGTCCTGCTGCTTCTGAGGGGCGACCCGCCGATGCAGATTCTCGCCCGCCTCGTGGACGCGCCGTCCGTCCGGGGCATTCCCGTCGCCGGATGGGGGATGGAGGGCGCCATGGCCCTGATCACGGGGGACTGGGGGACAGCCGTTATTTTTATCGGCCTCATCGTGTTTTTCATTGCCGTCTTGGCTGTTTTCATCGCGAACGGCCGCTCGGAGTATTATGAAGACGTCCTCGCGGCGACGGAAACCGCTTTCGAAAGACGGCGCGCCTTGGAAAGGAACGTGAACGCGTCCGCCGCCTTGGACGGGAAAAAGGTGCGGGTGGCCAAAACCGGCGTGGGCGGCATCGGCGCTTCCGCCATCTTTTACAGCCATATCCGGGAATCCCTCCGAGAAAACCGTTTCGGGATGTTCAACCGGATCACGGTCATTTATCTGTTGGTCGCCGTCGCCGCTTCGTTTTTCACGCGCGAAAACGGAAGCTGTGTGCTGCCGCTGCAGATCATCATGTGGATGCAGGTCATTTATATCGGGCAGGGGCATGGCGTGAAAGAGCTTTATATGCACTTCATCTACCTCATACCTGAGCCGCCGTTCCGGAAATTGCTTTGGAGCAATCTGGAGACCGCGGTGCGGTCGCTGGTGGAAGGCATCTTGGTCTTCGGGGTCGCGGGCGCCATTCTGCGGGATCCGCCGCTGCTGATCATAGGCGCCGTTGTCACATATGTGCTGTTCTCCCTCCTGCTCATCGCCGTCAATTGTCTCTTCCTGCGCTGGACGGGGATGAACGTCAACGCGGGCATCCTGTTCCTGCTGTATTATCTGGCGGCGATCTTCATCATGCTGCCCGGCGCCATCCCCGCCGTCATCATGGGCTACACCGTGGCAGGGGACGCCGGCATAACGCTTGCGCTTGGGATTTTAAGCCTTTGGGAGCTTATCGCGGCGCTTGTCTGCTTCGCGCTGTCGCGGGGAATCCTGCACAGCTGCGACATGCCCGCCGGGCGGTTGAGGTAGGGTTACAGTTCACGCCCCCGCTGTCATCCTGCGGCCCGCGCAGCGGGTTTGCAGGATCCATGCACAAATCGAAACCCCCGCTTCGGGGTTTCCCGAAGCGGGGGTTTCTTTGGGTCTGTATGTCTGTATGGCCTATATTGCCGAATTTCCTATCGATCAGGCTGCGTCTTCTTCCGCCGCCTCAGGTTTCTGCCGTTGATGTAATTCATGTATGCCTCGGACAGGTATTCGGCAAGCTGCGCCTGGAATACCGTCTTGAAGCTGAACGTGGTGTCCATGTAATACTCAAACGCCTGCGCGGCGTCCGCCTCGTAGAGCGAAGATATGGTGCTGTACGCGATGCTGCCCCACATGCCGTCGGAGATCTCTATGCCGCCGAGAGCGTCCACAGCCGTGGAATAGACGCCGGCGGAGTCCTTGTACACGCCGACCGCGCCCGCCGCGATCTGATAGTCGTAAAAATCGGGGTTGTTCGACGTCGCCGCCACCATGCTCGCGTGGGCCGCGCCGCCCGATCCGCCTGTCGAAACAAAGAAGGCGACATTTCCCGGCAGGTTGCCCAGCAGGATGTTGTACTTGACAAAGCGCGTGGCAGCCTTCTGGTCAACAAGGCAGGAGGGGGCGTCGCCGGTGTAATAGAGGACGTCCCCGTTGGCGTCTTTCACCGAATCCTGTTTGCCGCGGTTGCCGCAAGTTACATTGATATAACCCATGGGGGCGCGCGTCGCCGACGCCGCCGAGTTCGTCTGGGAGCCGTAGCCTGCCGCGCCCGTGTTCAAAATGACGGGGGCGGTGTAGGGGCCATAGGTCTGCCCGTTGCTGTTTGTAATGCTCCCGGTGGCGTTAATCACGAGAGAGCCTTTTACCGGGGCGGTGTACGCGGAAGAAATCACGTCCGCCGTTCCGTCGCCGTCCGTGTCGATGCCGGTCACATAGTCGCCCGGAACGCTGACGGACACGCCCTGCTGGTTAGGCAGCTCAGGATAGGCCACGGCGGAGACGACAGAGAGGATCCAGGCGTCGTATTCCGCGTTGTACGTCCATTCCTGGTCCGGATTGTTCGCGAGATCCAACTTCGTTTCAATTTCCGCGCGTTCGGGTGCCCACACGTCGGCGACCCACGCAGACAGGTTGTCCGAAGCCGCTTCAACGACGCCGTGCGGACCCTGCCACGGGAGAAGGAAGTCAAGGGATTCGATGCGGCCGGCTGACTCCGCCTGTTCCAGCGCGAGGGCGAAAAGCGTCGCGATCACGGGCGCGGAGTTCGCGTCCGTCGTGCCGTGGCGCACCCTCCAGTGCTTCGCCAGCGTGGCGCCGTCGTAAGCGGTGGTTCCGGAGCCGCCCTTATCCTTTTCGAGGACGAAGTTCATCGGGTTGTACAGATCCACGACGTTGTTGTTGTAAACGTCCACCTGCGAAACAATGTCAACCGAAAAATCCCCGACCCAGGAGGCGTAGGATGCGAAATCGGTGGCATATTCGCCGGCGGACGGGTTTCCGGCAGTCAGAATCCCGGCGCCTTCAATTTCTGATTGCGTGCCTGTAACGGATCCTGATATGAAATATCCGGTATCGGTCACCGAAGATAGGGTGGCGATCACCGTGTCACGGCTGCCGCCGGGGCCGCCGGGACCGCCCGCGCCGCCGCTGGAACCCGTCTGCACGTCCGTGACCGTCTCGGTCTTGTCCACGGTGATATTGGCGGCGCCGCTCACCGTGACCGTGTAGGCCGTGGTCGTGACGCGTTTGTCCGCCGGGGCCGTGAGCGGGGGTGTAAAGGGTCCTGCCGTCACCGCGCTTGTCGTCGTCACGGTGTAGGCATAGTTAAAGGCGTCGAACAGCGCATCCAGCGCCGTCGCGTTCGTGCCGTTCAGCAGCTCCGCGAAGTAGGACGCGGAATAATGCTTGTAGTTGTTGTTTGCGTCGCCGAAAGGCTGGTTTTCGGTCATGGTGGCCTTCAAGCCGTCAAAGCCGGTGATCGCCTTGTTGCCGGTGTTGATGGCGGCGATGCAGTTGTTGATGTTCGTGACGCTAAGGCTTCCGGCACTGTATGAAAGCCAGGAGGACTTGTCGAAGCCGCCGGTTCCGGTATAGGTCCCGGCGATGAACGCCGCCGCGACGTCGTCCTTGGAGGCGGACGCGGGAGGCGTGGTCCAGGTGAGCGTCACAAGACCGGCCACTATGGAGTCAAGGTATTCGTTCGCGGAGGCTTCTATGGCATCCGTAAACGCGTTGTCAAGGAAGTTGCTGTAAGCGCTGCCGCTGATGGTTGCCACATAGCTTTCGAACGAATCCGCCAGAATGCCGGACAGCGCCACCTGGAAGGGGTTGGCGTTGCCGCTGCGGGTGCCTGGGCCGTAGAATGACTCATAGGCTGCGTCGGAGTAATCGACGTTGAGGATCGGGCACCACAGGTTGGACGCGTAAACCGCGTTGGAAAGGCTCTGCGCATAGTTGGAAAGATTCGCTTTGATGGCGTCGCCGGCGCCGGTGTAGGGCGTCGCGTAGGTCCACGCCACGCCGGCCGCGCCGATTGCGTACAGGTAGGGCAGATAGGCGTCGTAGTCGCCCGTCGCGCCGATCATGCCGGAAAGCGCGCCGCCGCCCGATGAAGCGGAGGAAACGAGACGCTCCGCGCTGCCGGGGATCAGGTCGTCGTTCAGGCGCAGGTACTGGATGGCCGCCTTGCAGTCAACCAGCGCCCAGGGCGCCTTGCCGGTGTAGACGGTCTGTATGATGGAACCCTTGCCGCGATGCCCCACGTTCACGACAATCATGCCCGCGTTCAGGTAGCCTGTGCTATTGGTCGTGTCGGAGCAGGCGTTTTCAGAGTAGCCGGGTGATTCGCAGGCGAAGTAAATCGGCGCGTTGGACGCCGTGTAGGCTTCCGTGCCGTCGCCGTTGGGGATGGCCGCGTTGTGATCAAGGACGAGCCCGCCGTCGGCGTCGATTCCCGCCACGTAGGCCGCCGGGACGAAGATCGATATCTGCTGGTATTTGATATCGTTGGCATAGGTAGCCGTGCCGGCGACAGGGTTCGCGGCGTAGGTGACATACGCGAGCCGGTAATAGTCGCCGGCGGTGACGTACTCCCATTCGTAGGTGCCAAGTGAGAGCGCCGTTCCCAAGTCAAGCGCCGCGTCAAAATCGCCGGTGCTTGCCGGTTCCAGCGTGACGCCGCCCGCGTAGCCCGTCGCGGGCGCGTAGAGCAATGGCATTGCCATTAAAACAGCGAGCAATAAAGCTACTGTTTTCCTGCTGTGCCTGCCGATGTTTTCCATAAGCTTCTCCTTTTCTCCTTTTTAGACGGATGTAACGATTTTAAATGGGTAAATGGATGTAACGATTCAATTTGCAGAAAGGCATCTATAACGGTCACGGCGCGGATGGAGGTCCGTTCAAAAAAACACAGCGCGAAAACACACGTGTGTTTTCGCGCTGTGAAATGTGGCTGAGTTGCAAGGACTCGGACTTATCAGGCTGCGTCTTTCGCTGCCTCATCCTCCGTACCTTCGCTTTCCGCCGCGTCACCGTCTTCCGCTGCCGCCGCTGCGTCTTCGTCAGCTGCCTCGGCAGCCGCCGCCGGCGGGTTGGCAACGAGATCCATCACGCCGCAGATGATCTTCGCGGTCTCTTCGCGGGTGGCGGGGTCTTTCGGCCCGAAAGTGCCGTCCGTGCGCCCGGACAGGATGCCGAGCTGCGAGAGCACGCTGATGGCGTCCGCCGCGTAGTCCGCGATGGCTGCGCTGTCGCCGTAGGTGTTGGCCTTGGGGGCGGGCAGGTCATATCCGCCCGCCTGGAGGGCGCGGTAGAGGATGGTGCAGATGTCCTGGCGCGAGATCTTCGCGTTGGGCGCGAAGCTCCCCCCGCCGATCCCGTTCACGAGGCCGTTCGCCGAGGCAACGTCCACGTATTCCTTATACCAGTCGGTCGCCTTCACGTCCCCGAAGGACACTGCGCCTGCGCTGCCCGTGAGTTTCAGGGCAAGCACGGCCAATTTCGTGAACTCCGCGCGGGTGATGTCGCCCTGGGGATCCAAGGTGCCGTCCGTGCGTCCGGACAGGAGGCCCGCCGCCACAAGGGTTTCGATGAACTCTTTCGCCCAGGGGGAGATGCTCGCGCTGTCGCTGAAGATGCCGAGCGCGCCGGCTGCCGTTCCGGGACCGCCGTCAGCGATTCCGTCGTCGCCGGACGAGTCCGACGTTGTGCCGCCGCCACCGCCACCGCCGCCGGTGCCAGAACCGCCGCCCGAAGGCGCAGCGGCGACTTTTTCCGCGATCCAGTCGAACATTTCATCGAGGTCGTAGTCGCCCGCGTGTCCGGTTTCCCAGGCAAGCGCGTAGTCTGCGGTGATGCCGTTGTTGAGCAGCTTGTAATACAGGTTGATGGAGACGCTGAACGCCGTGTCGCGGTCTTTCAGGCCGTGGCGGATGTACCAGTTCTGGGACTTCGTCGCGGCGCTGTTGCCGATCCAGCCCATGGGATTGTTCAGCGGGATGGTGTCCGTAAGCAGCTGGGAACTGGGGGTCAGCACGCCGGCTATCGACTGTGTTGCGGTGGTTGAAGCAATGTCCACCCAGTTTGCGGGCACGGGCGTCAGGCCCTTCGCGGCTTCAAGCGTCAGCTGCGAGAAATACACCCACGGATGAGTCGGGTCGCCGTACACGTCGTTTTCGCCGCCGGACATGTAGCCGCCGTCAAACGTGGCACCGGTAGTGGTGGCCGAAATGACTTTGAGTTTCTGGGACTGGGCGACGTAGGTGAGGAAATCTTCCAGGTCGATGTCTTCCACGATGGTTCCGTCCGCCGAAAGCGTGATCCAGTTAAGTTCGACTGCGGGCCTCGCGATGGTCACGGGGCCGCCGCCGAAGCCGCTGGTGAGCGGAGCGGACCAAGCGGAATAGCTGCCGGCAGTGCCCCGGATGTCGATGTCGGGGATGTTATAGGCACCCGCCGTATAGGAATAATCAGAGTCTATGGCCTTCTGCACCGACTTGATCACCCACCTTTTGAGAATGTCGTTGTAGTTGGCTGCCGTGATGGCGACCCTGTTTTCGTCCCGCAGGCCCAGGCTTGCCTGATAGGCGGGGAATTTGTCTTTCAGCGCGGCGGAGAAAGCAAGGTCCGCGGCGCTGAAGTTAGACGAGTAATCGATGGTGCTGTTTACATAATACGGGGAGCTGGTGTTTTCCGACGCCGTGTTGAGCTTCGTCCGTATGTCGCCGTAGATCCACTCATAGTGGATGTCCGCGTTGTTCAGATCCGTGATGGGGCAGTATGCCACCGTCGCGAAAACATCGTCACGCGTGTTCACCGAACCCGCCGCGCCGATCTCGGCCAGGTAAGGCTTATACGCCGCGACGTTGCCCGTGGCGCCGATCATGACGGAGGTGTTTCCGCCGCCGCTCAGGCCGTCGGTGATGATCTTATCGGCGGATCCGGGCATGGTCCCGTCATTGAAGCGCAGGTAGCGGATGGCCGCCTTGCGGTCCACGATGATGGCGGGAACCTTGCCGATGGGTTTGCCGTCCGGTCCCACGCTGGCCCTGCCGCGGGATGCCGGGGAAACCACGACGTAGCCCTCCGCAAGCGCGCGCGCCAGCACGGCGACGGCGCCGGGGGTCGTGGCCGTCTGCGCGCCGTAGCCGGGGTTGGGCACGTACATGAAGATCGGCGTGGTCTGGGTTGCGCCGTCCGGCACGTAGATGTTCATCTGGTGGTACGCGTATTCGCTGGACAAGGCGTTGGTGCCGCCCCATCCCGAAACCACGAGAGCCGAAGGCACCGGGTTCGCGACGTAGGTGACGCCTTCCCAGGCCGTGTAATTGACGCCGCCGAAGGAGCCTGCCGTGCCGGCTGCCGGGTCAAAGGTTACGCTGACGGGAACGGCCGGCATCACCGGATCCAGACCCGAAGCAATTAAATCAGCCTGTCCGTCAGCGACCGTGTCGTTGGCCCAGTCAAACATCTCGTCCAAGTCGTAGTCGCCGGCATGTCCGGTTTCCCAGGCAAGGGCGTAGTCAAGATTGTCAATGCCGCTGGTCAGCAGCTTGTAGTAGAGGTTGAGCGAAACGTTGAACGCCGTGTCGCGGTCTTTCATGCCGTGGCGGATGTACCAGTTCTGGGAATTCGTCGCGCCGCTGTCGCCGATCCACACTAAGGGATTGTTTAGCGGGATGGTGTCCTGAAGCAGTTGGCTGCTGGGGGTCGGCACGTTGCCGGTAAGTGATTCCGTCGCGGTTATGGACGCGATGCTCGTCGTCCAGTTCACCGTGGCGGGATTGTCCACGGTAAAAGCCGTCTCAAGCGTCCGCTGGGAAAAATACGCCCACGGGTGGTCCGCGTCGCCGTAAACGTTGTTTTCGCCGGCGCCGGTCGCGGGGATTCCGCCGAAGTCAAAAGAGCCGATATCCTTGATCAGCTTAGACTGCATGACGTAGGTGTAGTATTTGGTCAGGTCAATGTCGTCCACGCTCCGTCCATCGTTCGAAAGGGTGATCCAGTCAAGCTCAATGGCAGCCCTGCTGGACGCGGGGGTGCCGCCAAATCCGGCTCCGCTGTAGAAAGGTTCAGACCAGACTTTGTAGTTGCCGGAAGTACCTCTGATGTCGATGTCGGGGATGTCGTAACGGCCCGCGCTATAGGAATAGTCGCTGTCGAGGGCTTTCTGCACGGAATCCATCACGACACCTTTCACGATGTTCGCGTAGTTGCTGTCGGTAATGGGGTTGCCATATTCGTCCTCCAGGCCCAGAGTGTTCAGGTAGGCGAGGAATTCAGTGGACAAAGCATTGGCAAAAGCAATCTCGTAATTGGTGTAACGGTTTTCATATTCGACGCCAACTGAGTAATACGACGTAGTGGAGTTTGTCTTGCCATTGAGGGTGGCTCGCGGACCGCTGTAAACCCATTCATAATAGAGACCCGCGTTGTCCAGGTCCGTGATGGGGCAGTACGCCACCGTAGCGAAGACGGCATCGTCGGCATCCGCCGCGCCGATCGCTTCCAGATAGGGTTCATATTCCGCGACGTTGCCGGATACGCCGAGCATGACGGAGGTGTTGCCGCCGCCGCTCAGGCCGTCGGTCACGATCAGCTCCGCGGAGCCGGGCATGACGTCGTCATTGAAACGCAGGTAGCGGATGGCCGCCTTGCGGTCCACGATGATGGACGGCACTTTGCCGATGGGCTTGCCGTCCGTGCCGAGGGTCGCCCTGCCGCGGGAACCGGGGGCGACTACGACGTAGCCCTCTGCGAGGGCACGGGCTAAAATGTTGTTTTGGGCGGAGGCCGTGGCATCAGCGGCGGTGCCGCTCGTGATCTTCCCCGGCGTGGCAGCGTTGTAGCCGCCGTTGGGGACGTACAGGAAAATCGGCGCGTCTGCGCTGTGCAGACGCGATTCCGGCACGTAGATGTTCATCTGGTGGTAGGTGTAGGGATTGGCGCCGGCGGCAGCCACCGGATTTCGGACATAGGTGACGTTTTCCCAGCCCTCATAGCCGATGGTCTGACCGTTGAAGGTGACATAGCCGGATGTGGTGGGGCTGTTCGGGTCAAAGGTGATGTCAACGCCGCTGTCTGCAAAAACCGGCGTGGGCGTGGACGCAGGCGCGTAGCACAGCGTCAGGGCCAGAAACGCAACCAGCACAAATGCCAGCGCTTTTCGACCGTTCTTACGAGTTGTTTCCATTAAATTTCCTCCATCAATGCTGTTTGCAACGAAATCCTACCATGGAAATTGGGTGCTCCCGGCTTTGCTCACCCCCCTTTGTTTGCTGCAGGCACGAACTGCCGAAGCCCGGACGCACATGTTTGAGGCAGCGCCCCAAACGGGAAAGGATTGGGAATCGGATAACAAAGGACAATAGCCACAGGGCGGCTACGGTACGGCCATGTTTTGCGATATTAACACAAAACATCCCGCTGTTTGCCAACGCAGCGAATGCTATTGTTTTAGTATAGTATGTTTTGCCGAATATGTCAAACAGAATCTTGTCATTTCAGTAATAATTTTTCATTATTTTTCGATTTTGGTGTAACAATCAGGAGACAGTATATTTTGAAAATGATGCCAATCCCCACGATTACTCCCACGAATCCCCCACGAATTTCCGGGTGAATTTTTGAAATTTTGCCATTGACACCGTTGTCTGAGATATGATATTATAAAGCCAACAGGGTGGTGCCGCTGTGTACGGCAGCCGCTCCCTATACGTCAGGGGTTATAACGGATGCCGTTCGCCTATTTAGGGCGGGCGGTTTTCCTTTTTCCTATCTCGATACAGCTTAATGACTTCCAC
>JAITOE010000117.1 GCA_031290135.1 Eubacteriales Family XIII. Incertae Sedis bacterium | reverse complement strand
AGCGGCGTCCGCAAGCTGCGGCGCCGGCATGCTCTGTCTGATTTTTACCAATGTAGGCAACATGTTATTCCCCTCCGGTCACGTTCGTTCATCTGCAAACGGCAAAGCAGCGCCCGAACGCGAAACCTCCGGGCACTGCCGCCATTTTAGAAATTTCTATAAAATTTGTCAACAATTAACGATATATACGCCAGCACCATGGCGGCGCACGCCACGAGGAACCAGCGCATCCCGACGGCGGAATCGCCGCCGAAGGGTCCCCACCATCCGTTGAGGATGATGATCAGCATCGGGATGATGAACACTAAGGAAGCCAGGACGATCCCCAGGCTCAGCTGCCCCTGCTGCTTTTTCGAAACTGCCAGATATTCTTCAATCAGGCGGCGGTCTTCCTGACGCGTTTCTTGTGTTTCCATGTTACCATTCCTTCCTTTCTATTGTTATGAATCTTAGGTACGTAGAACCGTCGCTACGGGACGGGCATAACCCGCCGGTCGGGTCGCTGACGCTTGTGCGGGCGCTACACTCGCGTTGCTCGTTCCGCTCGTATGCCCGCAATCCCGCCTCTGGGTGACGCCCGCCCCGCAGCTGGGTAGATTCGTTCTGTTTGGTGACGGAACCCGTCGTGATTGACTGCTCCGGCCGTTACATGCAGCTGCAAAGCGACCGGCGTAACATATCCGGCCGCGGCGTTACCGCAGCTGGGAAACAACCTTGCTCGGGCGGATCAGCATGACCGCCACGCCCGCGAACAAAATGATTGTGCCGATGAGAACCGCGCCGCTGAACGGCACCATGTAAACGGTCATGGACAGGAAGGTAGCCCATACGAAGCCCGTGCTGGCTAAGACGCCGCCACCCACGGTTCCCGCCGTGTTGATGCCCACGTACATGCCGCCGACCATGTAGACGCCCCAGGCGCCGCCGGTCATCGCCGCGTAGGTCCACCACAGGGGACTCGTGAACATTTCATAGCCGATGGTTGAGAACTGCGGCATGACCACGAAATTCAAGATCACGCAGCCGATCAGCGCCCAGGTCGCGCGCCAGAACAGCGTGGACTCTTCCGGCATGAAATCGGAACCGGCCGCAATCGCAAAATTTTCGAACCCGTAAATGAGCGCCGCCAGCAGGCCCATGCCCGCGCCCAGGAGGATCAGGGAGTTCGATGAGCCTTCGGGCGCGGTGATGCTTGCGCCGCCGGAGGCCACCCAGAGACCGATAACAATAAATACAATGCCGATAATCGTCCATTTGCTGCGCATTTTTTCCCTGTAGACGATGGCCGTGATCACCGCGCCCCAGAAACCGAACAGGCTGGCCAAGGGGCCCACGATCGCGCCGCCGACGATGGCCGCAGCGGCAAAATACAGAAAATCTCCGATCATGCCCGCCATGGCGACCATGACGCCGTACCAGGAGAGCTTGCTCTTGTAAATCCTGAAATGTTCCGCCACGCTTCCCTGTGCGACGGAGAAGATCAGGATCGCGATGGCTCCGAACATGAGTTCGAACATCTGGAACGATATGGATCCGGTCGGAAACGCCAGGGAGAAAGGCTCCTGCGCCCCCGCCACGCCCGCGAAACCGAAAGCGACACCCAGCAAGGGCGCGCACATCGCCGCGTAGATCATCCCGATACGTACTTTCCGTGACTGTTGGACGGTTTTTAAGTTTTCTATTTTTTCGGCAACATTACGATCCGACATATACACTCCTCTCTTTCCGGCACAAATGACGCATCCGCGCATCTTTACAGAAGGCTGGCGTCAATGCCTACTTCCTGCAGCAAATCTTTTGAATTCGGCAGCATGTATTCGATGAATTTGTTGTGCTGCGGCTGAAGCTTGTATTTGCGGACCAGTTCCTCGCCGAACAAAACCGTGTCCACTTCTTCCGTCCACGCCTTTGTTTTCAGCTCCAGCATGATTTCCCGGACCTTTACCAAGGCGCGTTTGTTGTAGATCGGTTTCAGCAGTTCATACATCTCGTATTCCCAGATGCCCTTTTCCCCTTTATAATAGAGGATGCTGTACAGGGCGTATTTCAATGGAAGTATCATCGTTCGTTTCCCTCCTTTTGCGCCATAATTGTTTGGATGAAGCCCTTACAGAAAGTCGAAAAAATTGGAGAGGTTCGCGCAAAAAGCCCCGATGATTGCCGCGACGACGATCATGATGATCGAGGGTACGGCCGGGTTGAATATGGGGAGGCTTTTTTTCGCTTCCGGTGCGTTTTTTTCGTCAGACATCGCTTTTTCCCTCCTGAATGTCCATGCTTCCCCGCCCGGGCGTTCCGGACGGGGAAGCGTTGCGATTAAAGCGTGATGTTCAGCAAATCTTTGATGTTGTCGAGCGAAATTGACATTCTGCAGGTTTTCAGCGGATCGACGACCTGGCAGATGCCGAGGTCGGCGAACAGGCCGCACACGAATCCCGCTTCATAGAAGTCCAGCTTGCCGTTGTCAACGATGAAGTTGATCAGCTTGGTCATGGCTTTCTTCAGGGCGCCGTCCGTGGTGGCGTCCGACGCGAGGGAGGCGAACACGCCGGCGCTCTTCACGAAGGGGATATCTATCTTCATGTCGTTTCGGATGCTGAATTCCAGCTCCACTTCGCCGGACGCTTCCAGGCCGGTGTACCAGGATTCGCCGTCTCCCTGCGCTTCGTGCAGGTCGCCCACGGAGAAGATTCCGCCGTCCACCTGCACCGGCAGGTACACCGTGGCGCCCTCTTTCAGCAGCGTGGTGTCCAAGTTGCCGCCGTGGTCGCCCGGCTCGATGGTGCGGATGCCCTTGCCCGCGGGCGCGACGCCCATGACGCCGATCATCGGGGTCGCTTTCAGTTTAAAGCCGCCTTTGATTTCCACGTTGTCGTCTTTGTCCCAGTGATAAATCCGCGTGATGCCTTTTTCGATCTGGTCGCCCATGACGCCTTCATTCGGGCATACGATGGCCGCCGCCGGCGAAATGCACTTTACTTTGTTGATCTTGACCACGAGCACGTCGCCCGCTTTCAGGTTCGTGAATTTCACGGGGCCGGTCGCCGGGTTGATGGTGTCGTAATCCAGTTCGTCTAAGGTGTCCGTCTCTTTCTGCAAGGCGTCCCTGAATACGTTGATCGTCTCAAATGTGATCCTTGCCGGAAGCGTTGTTTCCGCTACGGGCGGAACCTCTTTTCCGATAAGGCAGGTCAGCTGGTCTCTGGTAAGCTTCAATGTGTTCATTTGTGTTTGCCCTCCGTTTTTAATCTAATAAAACGTTCTCCTGTTTTTATGGCCTGCAATTATTTTTGGAACCTCGCCTTGCCCGCGACGTCCTTGTTGACGAGATAGGACGGCAGTTTCTTGCCTTCCAGCACCTCCACGATCTGTTTCATGGCATCGATCCGGCACTGCACCAGCGATTCTTCGGAATAGTAGGCGGTGTGGGGGGTCATGACAACCTCTTCCATGCCCATCAGGGGGCTGCCTGATTCCACTTCGCCGAGGCTGATTTCATTTTCCAGCACGTCGAACGCCGCGAAAGACACCTTGCCGCTTGTGATGGCCGCTTTCAGCGCGTCCTCGTCCACGACGCCGCCCCTGCCGGTCACGACGAACACCGCGCCGGGTTTGAGCGCGTCAAACTGTTTTTTGCCGATCATGTGGTAGGTGGAGGGCAGCCTGGGGGTATGCACGGAGATGTAATCCGATTCCGCGAACAGCTCCTCAAGCGTGTCCACGCGCCGCACGACGTTTTGCTCGAATTCCTCTTTCGCGACGAAGGGGTCATACGCGATGACCCGCATGCCGAACTCTTTTGCGATTTCCGCGATGCGCCGCGGGATGTTCCCGAACGCGACCAAGCCGTAGGTTTTTCCCATCGTGTTGAAGATTTTTCCGCAGCCGGTCACGTCCGGCCATTCGCCGCGCCGGACGCGCCTGTCCATCTGCGTGATTTTCCGCGCGCCGTCCAGTACCATGGCGATGGTGTGGACCGCGACTTCTTCGAGGCAGTAGGTCGGGACGTTGCCCACGCAGATGCCGAGATCCGTCGCGGCTTTCTGGTCGATGTTGTTGACGCCGATGGCGTGGATCGTGAGGACTTTGCAGTTCGGCAGCTTTTCAAAATTTTCCCGGTTCATGTCGATGTACACGATGATCACGCCGTCTGCGTCCGCCGCTTCCTTGAAAAAATCATCGTCCCGGTCCCCGTCGATGCGGACCAAGTTGAATTTATCGTAGCATCCCATGTCCCGCAGCACTTTTTCTTCGACGCCGATGCCGGTGCCTTCCGTATTGTACAGGACAACTTTATGTTGTTTCATGCTTATTTCCTCCTGCGAAATAACAGACTATTTTTTGTTAAAATACGCGGCGATTTCTTCTTTTGTCAGCGGACGCCCGCCGCAGCCGTACATGATCGTGAACGGGCAGGGATGCTCGCTGTCCACCCTGACGTTGATGATGGACGGTTTGCCCGTCTTGGCGGCGCGTTTGATGGCGGGGACCACGTCCTTGATGTCCTCCACGTATTCGCCGTATCCGCCGAACACTTCCGCGATCTTTTCATATCTTCTTTCTGCAAGCGTCGTGGCCAAGTATCCGTTTTTGATCTCGTCCTCGCTCCGCATGGTCTCCGCCATCTTCACCATGCCCCACTGGACGTCGTTGGATATGACGCAGATGACCGGTATGCCGAAGCGCGCCATCGTGTCGAATTCGCCCAGATAAAAACCGATGCTTCCGTCGCCCGTGAATTCAAGCACGGGCTTTTTGTGCGCAAACCATTGCCCCATCGCGAAGCCCTGTCCGGTTCCGATGGTTCCGTTGGCGGCATACCCGACGATCTGTCCGGGCCTGTGCAGCCGGACCGCGCGCATGATCCATTCGTAAGAGTCGCCGCCGTCCGCCGCGACGGACCAGTCTTTGGCTTCTTCGTTCAGGAATTTGCCGACTTCCGCCGCAAGCCTGGCGGGATGCATGGGGGTGATGTCCGCGAAATTGTAGGCGTCGTCCCAGTCTTTGCGGTATTCCGCATGCAGTTTTTCCGCTTTTTTCGCCCAGGCATCGTCCGTCTTTTTGGCTGTTTTGGCCTTCACTGCCGTCAGGAGCTGCCGCGCCGCCGCGCCGGTTCCCGCGACGATGCCTACGTCCGCAGGGCAGTTGAAGCCTATCATGCGCACGTCCGGGTGGATCTGGACGAATTTCGCCTTGTCGTTGATCATGGGCGGCTGCCCGTTGTTGAGCCGGAAGTTCATGGCGGCGGCCAGCGTGACGATGACGTCTGCTTCACAAAGGGCGCCTTCGCCGATCCGGAACAGCGTTTTGTCCTCGTCGCCGAAAAGCCCCCGTGCCATGGTGGTCGCGTACACCGGCAGGTTCAGGTAATCCACCAATTCTTCTACCGCCTGCCTTCCGCCTTCTGCGGTGAAGATCGCGGCGTCCCCTACTACCAGCACCGGCTGTTTCGCCCCCGCCAGAAGATCAGCCGCCTGGTCAATCAGGGCGGGATCGCCGAACGCCTGTGCGGAAGTCCTGGATTTTTGGGGGAATTTGACGTCGTCCAGCTCTATTTTGGACTTCATGATATTGACGGGCACTTCAAGGTAAACGGGACCTGGCGCCGCGCCGAGCATCTGGCGGAACGCTTTCGCGACGTACTCCGGGATTCTTTCCGCCTCGAAAATCTTCGCCGCCCAGAGCGTGTTGCTTCTTAAAATAGATACGGTGTCCATTCCCATGTCCTGTTCCGCGCCCGAATCAAATTCGCCCACGGAAACAGACGCGGAGATGACCAGCACGGGGGAACCCGCCGCCCTGGCTTCAAATACGCCCTGCATGGTCTGCATGACCCCCGGCGTCACCGTCGCCAGGATTACGCCCGGCTTTCCGGTGGTTCTGGCATAGGCATCCGCCGCGTACACGCCCGCGTTCTCATGCCGGACGTCTATCACCTTGATCCCCTCCGCCCTGCATCCGTAGATGACCGGCATGATCTGTCCGCCGCAAATGGTGAAGATCTGTTCGACTCCCTCTTTCTTCAATTGCCTTGCAAACAATCGGCCTCCGTTAACAATCACTACATGCTCCTCCTTCTCTCTTCCTGCCCTGTTTCCCTTTAAAAAAGGCCTTTTTTTAAAGAGGCAGACAGGCATCCATCCAATGACATCGCTGTCATGCTCCGCGAGGCGTCCCTCGTTTTGTGTTCATTATATCATAATTTTGTTTTTGGTCAAGCATTTATTTATCGGTTTTATCGAAATTTCGCAAGTTTTTTCGCTTAATTGTTTTAATTTATCTAAATTTTTTTATATTCATAAATTTCACTACTATTGTGTGAATTACAAAACGAAAAATATGTTTATTTCTAAAAATTGCTTGTAAAAATTCGCTTTTAATGATAAATTGTTTTATGGCTCCGCAATCGCACGGATGTGCATGCAGTCAATCACGACGGGTTCCGTCACCAAATGGAACGAATCTACCCAGCTGCGGGGCGGGCGTCACCCAGAGGCGGGATTGCGGGCATAATGGTCTCGCTCTATTTCTTGCCGCAGGCATGAAATAGCTAAGCGAACCTTATGCGGTAGCTCTGCTGCCGTATTCCAGCGGAGTGCGCGCAAGCGAACGTAGCACCCGCACAAGCGTCAGCGACCCGACCGGCGGGTTATGCCCGTCCCGTGGCGACGGTTCTACACACCTAAGATTCATAACAATAGAACCGTCCCCTTGTGCGCACACGAAAGGGTGAACCTCTTGGATATTGGCAAAGCCATTAAAAATTTAAGGGCAAAAAATCACATCACGCTCCGCGAGCTGGCGGAAAAGTCCGGCCTTTCCATCGGATTTTTGTCACAGCTTGAACGCGGGATGACCAGCGTCGCCATAGATTCCCTGCAAAAAATCTCCGGCGCCCTGGGCGTGGAACCGGATTATTTCTTTCATATGGCGCAAAAATCCGAATCCTCTTCCGACGCGATCCTCCGTAAAAACGAGCTGTTTGTTTCCGCGATCGAGGAAAACAAATATGTCCGCCACTATTTGACGGCCAACGTAGGGGAACACCACCTGCTCCCGGAAATCGTCCATGTGCTTCCCGAACCCGATCTGCAAAAGCTGCAAACCGACGTACCCCTCCGGGAAGCAGAGGAGTTCGTTTATGTGCTGCGCGGAATCCTGACGGTGCATTGCCGGGACAGCGTCAGCAAGATGTACCAAGGGGACAGTCTTTCCTTCGGCGCGAAAACGCCGCATGGCTGGCGCAACGACACAAACCAGGTGACCCGGATCCTCGTGGTGCATTATCCGAACCCATTCTTTGCGCCCTCTTCCGCAAAAGAGACTGCGGGCGCCGAAGACGGCGGCCCGGCAGAGGATTCGCCCGCACTATAACACAAAGGAGATGTTCGGAATTTGGATATCGGAAACGAAATAAGGGATCTGAGGCTGGAAAATCACATGACCCTGCGTGACCTGGCGCAAAAAACCAATTTGTCCCCCAGTTTTTTGTCGCAGCTCGAACGCGGGATGACGACCGTGGCGGTCGATTCGCTGCAGGACATATCCCATGCGCTGGGCGTGGATCTGAGCTATTTTTTGAACGTGCTGAAAAACGCCCCGAGCGAATTGCCGGATCAGATCATCCGCAGCTACGAACGCCCGGTTTCCTTCATTGAAGCCGGAAAATTCATCCACCACTACCTGTCCGGACATCTGAGCGACAGCTCCCTGTTCCCTGAGATCATCCTGCTCCTGCCGGAACCCGATCTGGCGGACGTCAAAAGCGTCGTGTTCTCCCACAAGGGCGATGAATTTGTCCACGTGCTGAAGGGCAGCCTGACCGTGAATTACCACGGGGAAATCCACACGATGCGCGAAGGCGACAGCTTTTTGTTCAAAGCGGCGACGCCCCACAACTGGTACAACGCCACGCTGCAGACCACCGAAATTTTGGTTGTTCATTCCCCCAGCCCGTTCTTGTCAGCCGCCCCGCCGGCGGAATAGGTTCAGTCTTCCTCCCCGTCCTTTTCCTCCACCAGCTCCGCCAGTTCTTCCTCCGAAAGCGCGTCGAAGTCCACCGGGCCGTCCCCGAGGAGCGGGAACGCGACGATGATGTTCTTCGCATCCTCCAGCGCGGATTCCGGCACGTAGATGTCGATGGGGTACGCGCTGCTTGAACCCATGAAGATCTCCAGGAAGTTCCCGGCACCCTTATACCGGCGCTCGCCGGGGATTCCCTCGCCCCGCAGCTTGGATTCCAGAATGTCCGCTTCCATGCTGTTGTTCGCCGTGCAAAGATAAACGCCGTCCCGCCATTGCTTGTTCTCGTCTTTTTCGTTTTTGAACATGACGCACTCCTTATCGTGGTGCCGATTTCCGTCATTGCGGGAATTGCGGCGCGGATCACGCAGCCGCAGGGCGGGCGTAAGCCTGTATATTCTCCGCCAAAGGGCCCTACAGCGCCTTGTCCGCGATCTCCCTGCGCAGCTTCTCGATCAGTTCCGGAACGCGAAACTCCCCGATCTCGCCCTCCTTGCCGGAACGTACCGGCAGCGCCCCGCTTTCTGCTTCCTTTTCCCCCACGACGGCGATGTACGCGTCCCGCGCGTTCCGCGCCTCGCGGATTTTATATCCGATTTTTTCGTTCCGCAGATCCGCAGACGCGCGCAGGCCGGCTTGCCGGCAGGTTTCAAGGATTTCCTGCGCATAGCCGTTCTGCTTCTCCGTGACGGTCAGCAGCTTCAGCTGCACGGGCGCCAGCCAGAGCGGAAATTTGCCGGCGAAATGTTCCGTCAGTATGCCGATAAAACGTTCTATGCTGCCGAATATGACGCGGTGGATCATGACGGGCCTGTGCTTTTCCCCGTCGCTGCCCACATAGCTCAGTTCAAAGCGCTGCGGCATCTGGAAATCCAGCTGCACCGTCCCGCACTGCCATGTGCGCCCGATGCTGTCCTCCAGATGGAAGTCTAACTTGGGTCCGTAAAACGCCCCGTCCCCCTCGTTCACCACGTAAGGCATGCCCTTGGCTTCGATGGCGCCCCGCAGGGCTTCCGTCGCCAGATCCCATTCCTCTTTCGTCCCCATGGAATCTTCGGGCTTCGTGGACAGCTCCACATGGTATTTGAACCCGAACTGCCTGTAGACCGAATCGATGAAGTCGATGACGCCGATGACCTCTTCCTGTGTCTGCTCCGGGAGCATGAAGATGTGCGCGTCGTCCTGGGTGAACGTCCTGACGCGCATGAGGCCGTGCAGCACGCCCGAAAGCTCGTGCCGGTGTACCTGCCCCAGTTCCGCGAGCCGGACCGGGAAGTCCCGGTAGCTGTACATCTGCCGCTTATAGGCCAGCATGGCGCCGGGGCAGTTCATCGGTTTGATCGCGAAATCCCCCTCGTCTATCTTGGTGAAATACATGTTGTCTTTGTAGTGGTCCCAGTGTCCGGAGGTGTGCCACAGCGATTCGCTCAATATGAGCGGCGTCCGGATCTCCTGGTAGCCGTGCTTCGCGTGTTCCTGCCGCCAGAACGCTTCCAGCTCATTGCGGATGACCATGCCGTTCGGCATGAAAAACGGAAAGCCGGGGCCGTCCTCGTAGATGGCGAAGAGATCCATTTCCTTGCCGATCTTCCTGTGGTCCCGCTTCTTGGCTTCCTCCAGCCGCAGAAGATAGGCGTCCAGGTCTTTTTGATCCGGAAAGGCCGTCCCGTAGATCCGTTGCAGCATTTTGTTTTTTTCGCTGCCGCGCCAATAGGCGCCCGCCACGCTCATCAGCTTTACGGCGTGGATGCGCCCCGTGGATTCCATGTGCGGCCCCGCGCAAAGATCGGTGAAATCCCCCTGCTTGTAGAAAGACAGGGGCGCGTCCTCCGGCAGGTCGTTGATCAGCTCCGCCTTGTAAGGCTCCGCCCGCTCTTCCATCAGCTTGACCGCCTCGGCGCGCGGCAGTTCAAAACGCTCCAGCGGATAATTGGCCTGGATGATCCGCTTCATTTCTTTTTGCAGCTTCAGCAGGTCTTCTTCCGTAAATCTATGCTCCAAGTCGAAATCGTAGTAAAATCCGTTTTCGATGGCCGGCCCGATGGCTAATTTCGCGTCGGGATACAGTTTTTTCACGGCCTGCGCCAAAATATGCGATGCGGTGTGCCTGTACGTGTCCCGCACCTGCGCGTCTTCAAAATCCAGTTTTTCCTTTGCCATCTTCCCCTCCATTCGCCATCCCGTATTCTTCTGTCTGCAGTGGCCGGCCGCGGCAGGTTTTTGTGCGTCCGCCACATTCATTATACATGCTTTGCCGTTGGAGTTCAAGTTGGAGTTAGTACGGCAGTTCGTACATCGCCGTGCGCGCTAAGCTGGTTACGCTGAAAAACGGCAGGCGAAATACGTCCTTCGCTGGCGCGGTCAGGCGGACGACGACCGACGGATGGTACACAACGCCGTATTTTCCGACGTTCTGTCCGTATCCGCTCCTGTCGTCGTAGAAGAATACGTCGGCGGATATGGCGCCGGCGGCCTCCACGTCCGCACCCAAGGACGCGGCGCCGACCATATGGGCGATATACCTTTGCCCCTCCGCCTGGTTGAACACCATGTGCCCGTCCGCGTAGGCTTCCTCGTCAAAATACAGGGCCGCGCCCGCGGCGCATTCCTCTGCCAGCGCCTTCAGCGTCGTCTGCGCCCGGACGTAGCGCCCCATGTCGCCTTGCTGGAATATGAAGCCCGTGCAAAGCAGCGTCAGGGCCAAAAATACAATCAGCGCTTTCACATCTTCCTCCGTTCTGTTGTCTTGTTGACTGTTATGAAT
>JAITOE010000091.1 GCA_031290135.1 Eubacteriales Family XIII. Incertae Sedis bacterium | reverse complement strand
AAGAAAATCGTCAATGCGATAGGAATCGCAACCAATCCACAGCGCCTATGAACCATTATACGTTATCACTGAAAAACATGAAAGAAAGGAACGTATAATGCTAATTGCATTATACAAGGTAATCGCCATGCCCGGCAATGAGGGGAAAATACTGCTGTACCAAACCGATGATGGTAAGGTTACAGTTGACGTGCGTTTTGAGGACGAGACTTTTTGGGTAACACAGAAGGTTATGGGTGAGCTGTTCGATGTTCAAGTGCCGGCAATCGCAAAGCACTTAAAAAACATCTTTGATGAAGAAGAACTCGAACGCGAAGCAACTGTTTCCAAAAAGGAAATTGTTCAAACCGAGGGCAACCGCGAGGTTACGCGCTCCATTGACTTTTACAATCTTGATGCCATCATCGCCGTTGGTTACCGCGTGAACTCTAAGAAAGCGACGCGTTTTCGCCAATGGGCGACAAAGACCCTCAAGGAGTACATTCAGAAGGGATTCGTCCTCAATGACGAAATGCTGAAAAACGGCAGGCCATTCGGACGCGACTACTTTGACGAGCTGCTGGAACGCATCCGCGAGATTCGGGCAAGCGAACGCCGCGCCTATCAGAAAATTGCGGACATATTCGAGCAATGCAGCTACGACTACGACAAGAACAGCGACCTTACAAGAGAATTTTACGCTTTCGTTCAAAACAAACTGCACTTTGCTATCACCGGCAAGACCGCCGCCGAACTTATCACCGAACGTGTAAGCCTTGACCATCCAACGATGGGGCTTACGACGTGGAAAGCCGCGCCGGACGGTAAAATCATCAAGCGCGATGTGTCGGTGGCAAAGAACTACCTGAACGAAAAGGAAATCTCCCGCCTGAACCGTATTGTCACGATGTTCATCGACTATGCCGAGCTGATGGCGGAGGACGGGGTGCTGATGAGCATGGCTGACTGGCTTCGGGAGACCGACACATTCCTCACCAACAACCGCCGCAGGGTACTTGAAGGAAAAGGGCGCGTTTCACACGAAGACGCAGTCAAAAAAGCAGAAGGCGTATATGAGCAATTTCGCGTCAAACAAGATGATGAATACATCTCGGAGTTTGACCGCGTCATGGCTAAGTACCTAACGGGCGGGGAGGACAAGGGAGAAAAATGACGGAAAGAAGGTACAGGCGGCGCAATGAAGATTGAAGCAATCATTTCCTACTTAAAAAACTACGGCGGGCCGGAGATCCGGATCATGGAAGTCTGCGGCACGCATACTGCGGCGATCTTCAAAAATGGCATCCGGAGCCTGCTGCCGCCGGCGATCCGCCTGGTTTCCGGGCCCGGCTGCCCTGTCTGCGTCACGCCTGCGGCCTACATTGACCGCTGTGTGGCTTATGCCGTGACGCCCGGACATGCGGTGTTCAGCTTCGGCGACATGATGAAGGTTCCCGGAACGGAATACAGCCTCGCCGGGGCAAAGGGGGCGGGCGGACGCGTGGAAATCATGTATTCGCCGCCTGAAATCGTCTCGCGGGCGAAAAACGACCCTGAGACGGTTTACGTGCTGGCGGCCGTGGGGTTCGAGACGACGGCGCCCGCGTATGCGCTGGCGCTGGAGGAAGCGGCCGCGGCGGGGGTGAAAAACCTGCGGCTCGTCACGGCGTTGAAATCGGCGGTTCCGGCGCTCCGATGGATTTCGGAGAGCGAGGACGGGATCGACGGGTTTATCTGTCCGGGGCATGTCAGCGTCATTACGGGCGCACGCGTATTTGCGGAGCTGGAAGCCGAATACGGCAAGCCTTTCGTCGTTTCGGGCTTTGAGGGCGAGCATATACTGGCGGCGGTTTACCGGATCGTCCGTTTCACGGAAGACAAGCGAAGCGGCGCCGATGCGTCCCCCGCCGCGCGAAACCTCTATCCTTCGGCTGTAACGGAAGAGGGGAACCGCAGGGCGCAGCAATATATCAGCAAATATTTTGAAACCGGCGCGGCGGTCTGGCGGGGGCTGGGCGCCATTGCGGGATCGGGCTTTTACCTGAAGGCGGAATATGCCGGGTTCGACGGAGGCAGCAGGGGCCTGGACCGGGATCGGGACTTGCCAGCGGGGTGCCGCTGCGGGGACGTGGTCACGGGGCGGACCGACCCGGACGGATGTCCCATGTTCGGGAAGGAATGTCGCCCGGAGCACCCGTTCGGCCCCTGCATGGTCTCGGCGGAGGGCGCCTGCGGAATATGGCATCAAAACAGGGAGGTTCATAAATGAAGATCACAGCGGCACACGGTTTTTTTTGGTGTAAAGAAGCTGATCGTCATTCCAGAATATGAAAAATACAAAAACGGTAAAACGGTAAAAATAAAAAATAATAAAAAATAATACAAAAAAACACAGCAAAAAAACAGCTTGCAATCCATGGGAACCTGCTGGTATAATGGAGACATAAAAGGATCAGCCTGCTTATTGCAGGGCGGCTGTTCCTCAGTTTGGCGAACAGAACCCGCCTTTACAGACGGGTTCTGTGTTTATTTTCTCTTGACCTTAATTCCGACCAGGAGAAGCGCGACTATAACGAACAGCGCAACATGTACATTGAACACGTTGACAACAATTGTTCAAGGGAATAATATTTTTTGTGACGTAATAGTACCATTTCTTCCTGAAGATGCAGGCAAAGAATTGGGGGATTATTCAGCAGAGACTGGAATCCGGGCAACATGATCTACGGGGACAGTGCTGTGACCCGGAATGAAGTATCGTACCCGAATATAGAAGCGATCACGCAAGGCAAATACGTAAACAAATGAAATACGACAAAAAAACCATCGAGAAAACACTTGCGGCATTGGACGGCAATGAAATGGGTGAAATAGGCAGGGCGGCAAATATGCTGTGGATAGGTTTTGGCGATGAAATACCGGATCCCGACCCAAGGGGAAAGGGAGGATCCGCACTGGAACCCGGGCTAACAAATACGCGGAAGACCTTCGCCGTACAGCACATCCACCCGCCTGGTACCCCCCAGGCGGGTTTTCATAAGTACGCCGCGCCCCTCGCCCGCACGGCCTATGACCGCGGCGTTTCGCCCGTGCGGCGCGGCCCGCATGGCTGCCAGCGCCTTTTCCGCGTCCGCCCCGTCCACCACGGCGACCATCTTGCCTTCGTTTCCCATATACAGGGGATCCAGCCCCATGACCCCGCAAAACCCCCGGACAGCCTCGCTTACGGGGATTTTTTCTTCCTGTAGTTCTATCGCGCAGCCCGAGGAATCCGCAAGCTCGTTCAGGATGGTGCCCAGCCCGCCGCGCGTGACGTCGCGCATGGCCCGCACGGCGATGTCGCGGGCAAAAAGAGCGTCCGTGAGATCCCGCAGGCAGGCGCAGTCGCTTTCGATGGGATTTTCTATGTCCAGCCGCGCGCTCAGGATGCAGGCGTGGTGGTCGCCGAGGGTTCCCGAAAGCAGCACGGCGTCGCCCGGCTTGCAGGCGGAGGCGCTAACCGCGCGTCCTGCCGGGATAAGGCCGATGCCGGCGGTGTTGACATAAAGGCCGCCGCCCGTCCCCGCCACCTTCGTGTCCCCCGCGACGATGAGGACGCCCGCCTCCGCCGCCGTTTCCGCCATGGAGGCCGCAAGCCTGTCCAAAAGCGCTATCTCCAGGCCTTCTTCCAGAATAAAGCCGCATGTCAGATACCTGGGCACAGCCCCCATCATGAGCAGGTCGTTTACCGTCCCGCACACGCTGAGCTTCCCGATGTCGCCGCCCTTGAAAACCAGAGGGGATACCACGAAAGAATCCGTGCTGACGGCCAGACGGCCGGGCGGCGTTCCCCCGTGCAGATCCAGCGCCGCGGCATCCTCCATTTTGTCCAGAACGGCATTGGCGAAGCGCCGTCCGAAGACCGTTTCCATAAGGCGGGCGGAATCCCGGCCGCCGCTGCCGTGCGCCGCTGTGATCTTCATTTATGAACCTCCCTGATTGTCAAGAAAATCTGCCTTTCATCTTTCGTTGTCTTTCGCGGGGGCGCTTAAACGTCCGCCTTCAGCACGGCGGCCTTGTCCGTCTTCTCCCAGGGCAGGTTCAGATCGGGGCGGCCGAAATGTCCGTAGGCGGAGACCTGTCTGTAGATCGGCCTGCGCAGATCCAAGCTTTCGATGATGGCCGCCGGGCGCAGGTCGAAGTGCTTGTTCACAAGCTCGACGAGCCGGGCTTCCGGGATGGTTCCGGTGCCGAAGGTTTCGACGAGGATGGAAACCGGGCGCGCGACGCCTATGGCGTAAGCCAGCTCAATTTCGCATTTCCGCGCCAGCCCCGCGGCAACGAGGTTCTTCGCGGCGTAGCGGGCGGCATACGCGGCGGAGCGATCCACCTTGGTGGGGTCTTTCCCGGAAAACGCGCCGCCGCCGTGCCGGGCGTAGCCTCCGTAGGTGTCCACGATGATCTTTCTGCCGGTCAGCCCGGAATCCCCGTTGGGCCCGCCGATGACAAAACGCCCCGTGGGGTTGATGAAGTATTTGGTTTCCGCGTCCAACAGCCCGGCCGGCACGACCGGCTGTATGACCTTTTCTATGATCTCTTTCCGGATCTGCTCCTGCGTGACGTCGGGGTCATGCTGCGTGGAAATCAGCACCGTGTCCACGCGGACCGGCTTGTCGCCGTCGTATTCCACCGTGACCTGGGATTTGCCGTCAGGACGCACCCAGGGCAGCAGCCCGGATTTCCGCACCTCCGCGAGCCGCAGCGCCAGCTTGTGCGCCAAAGAAATCGGCAGCGGCATGAGTTCGGGCGTTTCGTCGCAGGCAAAGCCGAACATGATGCCCTGGTCGCCCGCGCCCGTGGACTCGATCTGGTCGGTCAGGGTGCCTTCTTTGTATTCAAGCGCTTTGTTCACGCCCATGGCGATGTCGCCGGACTGCTCATGGATGGCGGTCAGCACCGCGCAGGTGTTGCCGTCGTAGCCGTATTCGCTCTTTGTGTAGCCGATGTCGAGGATGACCTTGCGGATCAGGCTCGGAATGTCCACATAGGTCTTGGTGCTGATTTCGCCCACGACCAAGGCCAAGCCGGTGGTGACGGTGCTTTCGGCTGCCACGCGCCCCTGGGGATCCTCTTTCAGGATGGCGTCCAAAATCGAATCGGAAATGGCGTCGCATAATTTGTCGGGATGTCCCTCGGTAACGGATTCGGATGTGAATAACCTTTTGCTCATTGTTTTTTCTCCCTTCAGGCTTGTTTTTTCCGCCGGTTCTTTCTCCCCCTCGATGACCGAAAAAAAACCTCTTGCAAAAGAAGAGGTTTTCATCTATGTGTCCTCATCTTTCAGAATCTGGGCGAAGCGAAAAAAAACGCTTGCTTGCTTCTGTAGGATTTAGCACCGTTGCGTTCCGCCGCCGGCGTATGCCAGCGTGGCGGGTACTACAGGTTGCCGGGCTTCACAGGGCCTAGTCCCTCTGCCGCTCTCGATAAGGGGATATTCAGTTGTCGGAACAATAATGCATATAACAATATTTATGGTACAGCCATCTCCGGCAGAGCCGGAGGACACTCCAATCCGTATAATAATCGTTCTTTGATTATTATACCCTATTTTTCGAATAAAACAACATTTTTTTCGCCGCCATCTGATTATTTTTTCGCATTTTTTTCGTATGTTATTACGTTGCTGCCTTCTTGGCTTTCGCATGATTTCGTAACGGGCGGTTTCCGTTCACAAGATTACGTCCGAGCGCGCTTAGCAGCCCTTCCGTCAAAAGCGTGTGAATCAGCCGTCCGACTTCGCTTGCCGGAACCCTGCGGCCGTCGCGCAGCCAACGGCTCGCTATGGAAATGACGCCCGCCAAATAAAATTCCGGCACATAGACTGCTTTTTCGTCGCTCTCGGAAATATTAAAATGCCGAAGCACCAACGGCATTATCGCAACCTTTGCCCGCTCGGCGAACTTTGTGCGGCCGGGATTGGTGAGCAACACCCCTGCGTAGCTCGACGTCGCTTCATTCAGGTTGGTGAAGGACTGTATAAACAGGTCGGCGAAATCAATTTTATCCAAATTCGCGTCAATAGCGTCTTTGAAGTCCATGATGATTTCGTTCTCCAAATATTCAAGCAGGTCATAGGCATCCTTAAAATACTGGTAAAACGTGCTGCGGTTATAGCCCGCTTTCCGTGTGATTTCCTGTATCGTAATCTTTTCAATGGGATGGTGTTCGTACAGGATGCAAAAGGCGTCTACGAGCGCCCTCTTTGTCGCGGCGGCGGTTTCGGATTTCGCTGTCATGTTCTCAAACCTCATTTCCCCCAAATCTCTGACCGAAAGAGCAGTACCCCCTTCTCATAATGCAACAGTTGTTGTGCCATGTCAAGAAGAACCTTCCCCGAAAATCCGAAATCCGAAATCCGACAAATCGCCTTAATCTGTTGCTTGACTTATCATAGCGGGGAACTATAATATAATTAGGAAAAGGCGATAAGGGGCGGCAACATGGCGAAAACCAAGAGGGGCAAGAAAATGGTAGTATTTCTGTGCATCATCGGCGCGCTTGCCATAGCGATGATTACGGTGCTGCTTTATTACAACAAAGCTTTCCCGGAGGCCCTCGAAATTGCCGCCACGATGGACAAGGTCGGCGACGATTATTATTTTGGTGATAGTCGTAAACCGTCTTGATTTCACAGAGTCAGCAAATTAGCAGATTGGGTGTGAGCGATTGTATTCACCGTACCGCTTTGGGATGTCATCAACTCGAAAATGTCGTCAAC
>JAITOE010000088.1 GCA_031290135.1 Eubacteriales Family XIII. Incertae Sedis bacterium | reverse complement strand
ACAGCCGCCGGCTCGGAAAAGACGGCGGCTGTGGTTGCGGCGTTCAAAGAATACCGTAAAGAAGCGGTTAGGCGAAAAACCGCCGTCAAGAACGGCGAGTTGTCGTTTACGGACTACTCGACGTGGCTCGCGGGGCAGCAGAACGCCGTTGACGCGCTGACGGGCGGGGCGAATCCAAAGTTGGACTGACGACGTGTCCTCAAAATTGAGGAGTCCTCCATAAGGCCCAAACTTGGATCTAATACGGGCGCGCAAACTTGCGCGCTCCGCGACGACTCCCCAAAATTGGGGAGTCATTAAACTCAAAATTGAGTTCAGTAGCCAAGCGCAAATTTGCGCCCGCCGTCCAACCGGACCAACTTTGGGCGCGTTGACTGGACTCAAAATAGGGCTTACCTAATCGGCGGTTTTCTGTTATACTGTCAATCGTAGACCAGTTCCGCGAGAATGACCTCGCGGGCGATTTCGGGGTCTCCGGCGGGGCAATATTCTCTTTTCCCCGCCCGCATAAACAGGCTTATCACCTCCCTCCGTCGTTCACGATATGGCGAAAAGCCTTACTACAAGCGAGTTTGCCGCTATCGTGATATTGAAGTAAAAACTACTTCTTTATCACAATAGCACGAAGGTTCGCTTGCTATTTCTGCCACAGGCAGAAATAGAGCGAGACCATTATCCGGCAGCGTCCTCCACAACGACATCGGCATAGAGCTGGATGAACAGTCCGACGAAAGTGTGTGAGGCAGCCGAATAAGGAGTTTACGGATATGCGCATTATTATACTGACAGCGGGCCCGGTCCTGATAGCGGGCGGCATCTTCTGTCTGGCGAACGCGGGGCAAAATTACGCGGCGCTCGTGTTTCCCGTCGGGATGGCGATGCTGCTTTCGGGGCTGATCGAGATCGCTGGCTATCTGCTCGCCTGGCGGGAGCCGGGCTGGACCGTGGCGGAAGGCGGCCTCACGGTTATGCTGGCGGCGGTGGCGTTGGACAACCGGCTCGCGGCGCCGGAGGCGGTTCCCATGGTTTTCGGCATGTGGCTTCTGGCGGCGGGCCTGTTGCGCCTTTTGAACGCCGCGCAGCGGAAAGGCGAACCGCCGGCGTTCCGTTTTACCCTGGCGGCGTTCGGCGGGCTGAGCGTCCTTGTCGGGCTATGCGGTTTTTACCATCCGCTCATCACAGCCTTGCCCCTGACGGCGCTGGTTGGCGACATGCTGCTGCTGCAAGGCATAAGCGTGCTGGTTTTCGGCGCAGGGCTGAAAAAATCCGGGGGCGGTTGACACAGGCCCGGCCGGGCTATATAATAAAGACAGCCTCCAAAAACCCCGGTCGCACCCCGGCCGGGCTATATAATAAAGACATCCACTCTGACTGAACAATGGAGAAACCCTTATTTTTCCTTATTTACCAAAAATTAGACGAAGAAACGCACGACGGCTATGGAACAGGAGTCTGATGAAAGAATACGAAACGCAAAACAAAAACACAAGCAAACCTGCGGAATTGCCCGCATCTGAGATCGGCATAAGGGAGCGGATCATTTCCATTGTCGTCCTGGTTTTGATGCTTGTGACCGTTTGGTACATGCTGACCTTAGTTTTGCTTACATTTATATTCGTATTCGTATTTCTTCGCCTTCTGGGGTTCATCAGAAAACACGCGCCATTTTTGCGGTGGGTGCCCGACACCATCGCCGTGATCATCCTTTACGCTGTTTTCATTTTTCTGCTGATCATAGCGAGCATTGACTTCACGCCGAAACTGGCGCTCCAAATTACGGAAATCGCGAATATCTTCCGGCATTTTAACGTGGATCTCATTATCGACGCCGTAGATCCTCGCTACGCGGAGGTTCTTTCCCAGTTAGACATCGCCCCCTACATCAAAAGCCTGGGCGAGGCGATGCTGTCCTGGCTCGGCTGGTTTGGCGGGTTCAGCCTGAATTTCCTGCTCGCGCTCCTTTTGAGCTTCCTGCTGCTTCTTGAAAAGGAACGGATCAAAAAATTCGGCGAAGTGCTGGAAAAAAGCCGGATTGCCTTTATGTACAGCTATTTTATGAACTTCGGCAGAAATTTTGTGAAGACGTTCGCACAGGTCATGAACGTACAAGTCACCATCGCGTTCATCAACTGCATCCTGTCCATCATCCTGCTTACCATTCTGGGCTTTCCGCAGGTGATGGGCCTCAGCATCATGATCTTCATTCTGGGACTCATTCCGGTGGCGGGCGTGCTGATTTCGCTGATACCGCTTTCCCTGGTGGCGTTCAACCTCGGCGGGCTGCCCAAGGTCGTGGCCGTCCTCATCATGATTGCGTTTATACACGCCATTGAAGCCTATGTGCTGAGCCCGAAGCTGATGTCCAACAAAACGGCGCTGCCGGTCAGCCTCGTGTTCATCATCCTCGTGGTGGCGGAGCATTATCTGAACGTATGGGGACTTTTGATCGGCGTGCCCCTGTTTATTTTCCTGCTGAACATCTTCGAAGTGGATTATATGAAAGCCTTCAAACCGAGCGAGCCGTTTTTGCGCAAGCTTCGGCGGGAAAAAACGGTGAACCGGAAAAAACACCGGGCGCGGCGCGGCGCGAGGCAGTAAAAAGCAATAAGAAAGGCGACGTTGCCGCCGCCTTTCTTATTTTGGATGGAATCGTGTGTGTTTATTGGACGTCGGACGAAAAGTAAAGGAGGAAGAACATGCTTATTCAGCAAAGAACGTCCGACAGGTACGCGATATATGTTTTTTCATAAGCTAATCATACACGGTGAATGTGTTGATTGTGTGGTGAAAAAATGAATATATTGGAAAGAATGTTGGTTTATTGAGAAAACATTGCGCATAAAGCGGACCGAAAAAGGAGCGCCATATGGATACGGCAACGATCATCATTACCCTCGCTTTTGCAGTGGTACTGACAAATGTTCTGGACAGCATGTTTGAAAGCCTGCCCCTGCCGCTGATCCAGCTTGCGGTCGGGTGCCTGCTCGGCCTCACGGCGCTGGAAACGACGCTGGAGCTGGAGCCTGAACTGTTCATGGCGCTCGTGATCGCGCCGCTTCTGTTCCGGGAAAGCGAGGAAGCAGACCTGGCATCCCTGTGGAAGGTGCGGAAACAGGTCTTTCTCATGGCGTTCCTGCTGGTATTCATCACGGTGGGAGGCATCGGGGTCGCGGTCCACCTCCTGGTTCCGGATCTGCCCTTTGCCGCCTGCTTCGCCTTGGGCGCCGTGCTCGGCCCGACGGATTACGTGGCCGTGGCGTCCTTGTCGTCCAAGGTCAAGCTGCCGGATCTGATCATAACAGTGCTGAAAGGCGAGGCGCTGATCAACGACGCGTCGGGCCTGATTTCGCTCCGTTTTGCCGTGGCGGCCCTGCTGACGGGCGCCTTTTCGCTTATAGACGCCGCGCTGGAGCTTGTGGTGCTGTGCGTCGGCGGCTTCCTTGTCGGACAGGTCATCATCTTGCTGAAACGCCTGCTCACCGAAAGCCTGCGGAGAATGATGATCCGTTACACGGACACTTATCTGCTGATCGAACTGCTGCTGCCGTTTTTAAGCTATGTGATCGCGGAGATGTGCGGCGTTTCGGGGATTTTGGCGGCGGTCACGGCCGGCACGATGCAATCGCTGGACTTCAAGAAAAACGGCCTGTTTGAAGCGGAGCTGGGCATAGCGAAGCGCACCATGTGGGACGCCGTCTGTTTCGTGCTGAATTCCATGGTGTTCATCATGCTCGGCATGCAAATGCCGGGCGCGGTATTCCAGCTGTGGACAAATCCGATCTATGACAACAGCAACGTGATCTTGGTGACGGTGCTGACCGCGCTGATCATGATGGGCGTCCGTTTCCTGAGTTTGATATTTCTGGCAAAAGAAGTCATTGGGAGAAAACTGAAAGAAAAACTGAAAAACACCCTGATGCTGACCTTGGCGGGCGTAAAGGGCGTGGTAAGCATGGCTTCCGCCATCTCCCTGCCGATTTTTGCCGCCAGGGGGGAATATTTCACAGAACGCCCCCTGCTGCTTTTCATTGCGGCCGGAACCATCACGATGACCCTGCTGTTCGCCTTGTTCCTCCTGCCCATCGTCGTGTCGGATTCCCATAAGACGGAACACAAGGGGAACAGGGCGCATATCGAGCTGCTCCAGGAGGTCGTGCGGCAATTGCGCAAGAAGGAGGGGGCGCACCTGGGCGCCGTGATCGTGAGCTACCAAAAACGCATCAAGGATCTGGAACACGCCGGCTATAAAAAGAACGAGCTGAAGCAAATGCGGTCCCTGCGGGAATTTGCGCGAAACCAGGAAATGACCGCGCTGCGGAAACGGCGCAAGAAACATGAGATCAGCGCGCGGACGTACCGGGATTACCAGGGGATCCTTTCCATCATGCGGCGCGTGGAGGCGGGCGGCATGGTGAGTTATACCCTGGCGGGGATCTGGCAGCGCGTCGGCCGCTTGAAAAAGCACGGCAAACAGGAGGTGGCGCCCATGTCCGCGGAGGCGTACCGGCACCAGATACGGGATCTCTTCTGGGAGCAGACGGATCTGGTGGTGGAAGCGATGGACGAGGTGCGGTACCGCTATTCGGACAAGCTGATCGCCCAGTTCGTCGAGGAACGGATCAATCTGATGGGGCATCTGATAGACGACGCCTACGCGGGAACCCTGCGGGCGCGGCTTCATGAGGAATATATTGAGGAACTGCTGCTGGGCTACGAGATGGAGCGGGAGACGATCTGGGATTTTCTGGACGAAGGCAGGCTGACCATCGCGCAGGCGAACGAACTGCGGGTCAACGTGAACAAGCTGGAATCCTACATGCTTTCCGACGATCAAAACGACGTGATGCTGAAGCTTCTGGCGCTGACCGGGGATCAGGAACAGTAGGGGAGAATCCCGTCCTTAAAATAAAGGGCTTAAAATAAATAAAATAAAGGGAGAATCCCGTCCTTAAAATAAAGTTGTATTGCAGGCGGAGGAATGTTATAATAAAACTGCGTTCCCAATTGCTCCCGGAAACAGAAAGGATATTGCGGCATACATGACCATATCATTAGGGGAATTTCTAAGCCACCTCACAGAGCCGGTTTTTTTCATCACGACGCTGCTTACCTTAGGCGTGATTTTAGTCAACGGCTGGACCGACGCTCCGAACGCCATCGCAACCTGCGTTTCGACCAGGTCCATGGAGGTTCGCAAAGCGATCCTGATGGCGGCCGTTTTTAATTTTTTGGGCGTATTCCTCATGACCATGGTGAACGCGACGGTCGCGCACACGATTTACGGCATGGTGGATTTCGGCGGAAACCCGCATGACGCGCTGGTAGCCCTGTGCGCCGCCATGATCGCCATCGTGCTGTGGGCCGTCGCCGCGTGGTGGTTCGGGATTCCCACCAGCGAAAGCCATGCGCTCATAGCGGGACTTTCGGGCGCCGCCATCGCGATGCAGGGCGGACTGGCCGGCATCAACGGCGCAGAGTGGATCAAGGTCGTCTACGGCCTTTGCCTGTCGACGGGCCTGGGCTTCGGCGCCGGCTACGTCATCGTGAAATGGGTGGAATCATTTTTTAAGAAGATGGAACGAAGCCGTACCTACGGTTTCTTTAAAAACGCGCAGGTCGCGGCGGCGGGCGGCATGGCTTTCATGCATGGCGCACAGGACGGCCAGAAGTTCATGGGGGTTTTCCTGCTGGGCATCTTTCTTTCGAAAGGGGAGTCCGGCGACGTCGCCTTTGTGATCCCGGTATGGCTCATGGCCTTATGTTCATTGGTCATGGCGCTGGGTACGTCGATAGGCGGCTACCGCATCATCAAATCCGTGGGAATGGACATGGTGAAATTAGAAAAGCACCAAGGATTTTCAGCGGATCTGGCGGCGGCCCTCTGCTTGCTGGCGGCGTCGCTGTGGGGTCTCCCCGTCAGCACGACCCATACGAAGACCACGGCCATCATGGGCGTAGGCGCGGCGCGGCGGCTGTCCTGCGTCAACTGGAAGATCGTCGGGGAGATGATCCTGACGTGGGTGCTGACGTTCCCCGGCTGCGGCATCATAGGATACCTGATCGCGGTTTTGTTCATTCATATATTTTGACAGGAGGGTGCATATGGCAGGCAAGGATGATAAATACTACGAATCTTTCGTGGAAATGGTTGGCTACTCGTGCGAAGCTGCGCAGCTTTTACGCCAGATTTTACAATCTTTCAAACCGGAAGAACTGTCTGAACGCATGAAAGAGATGCATGAAATTGAACATTCCGGGGACATCGCGCGGCATGTGATGACAAAAAGGCTGGCAAAAGAATTCATCACGCCCATCGAGCGGGAAGACATCATGGACATGGCGGAGTCCATAGACAACGTCACGGACAAAATCGAGGACGTGCTGATACGGATCTACATTTTCAACATCCAGGAGATCCGCGAAGACGCAAAAAAAATGACGGACGTCATCGTAAAGTGCTGCGACTCCCTGAAAACGGCGCTGGAAGAATTCCACAATTTCAGGAAATCCAAAACCCTGCATGAGAAGATCATCCTGATCAACCAAATGGAAGAAGAGGCGGACAGCATCTACGTGGCCGCCGTGCGTCATGTATATGTTGAAGAAAACGATCCCATATTGGTACAGCCCTGGTACGAAACCCTGCAAACCTTAGAAGACTGCTGTGACGCCTGCGAAGATGTGGCGGACGTCATTGAAAGCGTCATGCTGAAAAATTCATAGGCGGCGCGGGATGATTGTGGTGGCGGCGACGCAGAACCGGCATAAAATTTTGGAAATTTCGGAAATAACAGGAAAATTAGGGCTGGAAGTGATTCCGCGCGCGGCGGCAGGCATCCCGGATTTTGAAATCGAAGAGGACGGGGAGACGTTCGAGGAAAACTCGCTGAAAAAGGCCATGAGCATCATGCATGCCTGCGGACGGGCGGCGGTCGCCGACGATTCCGGGCTGGAGGCGGACGCGCTTTCCGGCGCGCCGGGCGTTTATTCGGCGCGTTTCGCGGGGGTTTCCGGCGACGGCGCGGACGCGGAGAACAACAAGAAACTCCTGCGGCTTCTCGCAGAGATACCGGACGAAGCGCGGACGGGGCGCTTTGTTTCCGTCGTGACGCTGGCGTTCCCGGACGGGCGGACCTTGGTCGCGAGAGGGACCTGCGAGGGGAGGATCGGGCGCAGGCCGGCCGGAAACGGCGGTTTTGGATACGATCCGCTGTTTACGCCGCTCGGATATGAAAAAACCTTTGCCCAGCTTCCGGCCGAAGTGAAAAACCGGATCAGCCACAGGGCAAAGGCGCTTGCGGCGCTGGCGGAGATGCTGGCGGCGCAGCCGTTTACGGCAGGTGGATGACTCTTGCGGAGATGATTCCGTCTTCTTTTTTTAACACTCTTTTCAGATCGCTTTCCTCTGCGTGGGCGTCCAGATCCACCAGCGTGTAGGCATAATCGCCCTTGCTGCGGTTCAAAAGATCGCTGATGTTGATGTTCATCTCGGCGAGGGCACCCGTGATCCGCTGCAGCATGGAAGGGACGTTCCGGTTCAGTATGCAGACGCGGGTCAGGGCCGTGGGCGCGCCCATATTGCATTTCGGGAAATTCACGGAATGGGTGATGTTTCCGTTTTCAAGATAGTCCATCAATTCATCCACCGCCATGACGGCGCAATTCTCTTCGGATTCCTTTGTGGAGGCGCCCAGATGGGGGAAGCAGATCACGTTTTCAATGCCGACAAATTGATCCGTGGGGAAGTCGGTCACATATTTCCGGATCCGGCCTTCTTTTACGGCGCGTATCACATCTACGTCTTTCACGATCTGATCCCTGGAGAAATTCAGGAGCACGACGTCTTTTTTCATGGCGGAGAAGCTTTTTTCATTGAACATGCCCAGCGTCTGATCCATAAAGGGGACATGGATGGTGATGTAGTCGGCGCGTCCGAGAACCTCGTCCAGCACGTCAAAAATCTGAACGGTGTGGGAAAGCTCGTGCGCGCTTTTCACCGAAATATAAGGATCGTAGCCGATGACCCGCATCCCGAGAAGCTCCGCCGCGTTGGCCACCAGCACGCCGATGAAGCCGAGGCCGATGACGCCCAGCGTCTTGCCTTGGATCTCTTCGCCGGCAAAGCGGGACTTGTTCTTTTCGACGGCCTTGGGGACGTTTTCCTTCAACGTCCGCGTCCACTCGATGGCGCTGTTCAGGTTCCGGGCGCTCATGAGGATGCCAGTCAGCGCCAGTTCCTTGACGGCGTTGGCGTTGGCGCCGGGCGTGTTGAACACGACGATCCCTTCTTCGGAGCAGCGCTCCACGGGGATGTTGTTCACCCCGGCGCCGGCCCGCGCTATGGCCAGCAGCTTATCTGAAAAATCAAGGCCGTGCATGTCCTGGCTTCTGACTAAGATGCCATGCGCTTCGCCCACGTCTTCCGTCATGCCGTATTTTTCCGTCAGGCGCGTCAGCCCGACGGAGGATATTTTATTTAGGGCGGTTATTTTAAACATAGATGCCGGACTCCTTTTGTCACGCAAATGGGTTTGATTTTGGCTCTGTCCAAAATCCAATAACATCATATCATGCAAACGTGTGTTGTGCAATCATAAAAATTTTCAAGGACGGAGTAATCCGGCGCGACGAGCTCCCGTTAAATCATAGATTTAATGGGAGCGAATACGATACTATTTACCTTACGGCAACGCCGCCGTTGACGCGAAAGCGTCAACATTTTAATTCGTCCGGCACGCCTGTTGAAATCGACCCGCAGGATTTGGGCCGGGATTATCAGCGGCGGCGAAGTTTCCCATGTGCATGTCGAAAACAGCATGTCAAAAAAGTCCGCGAAGAACTTGACGAAAGCTTTTTCGCATGACATAATGGTGCTGTAATAGGGCGAGATTTTTTGCCGATTGCCGGGCTATTTCAAACGGGGCCTTTAATATAATAAGGAGCAAAAGGTTGAAAGTTTTATATGAAAAAATTGCGCTAAATAATCTTCAAAAGGTCGAAAATGTCAAGTACTTTCCGGACATGGTAAAGTGTGTTGTTGACATAGAGGACGGTATTATCGCGTTAAATGCTGAAATGCATGTTGATCTTGAGCAATTTTTAATAAATGATGTTGGATCCAAACAAACAAGCCTTTATGGAATAAATATTTATTACGATGATGGTGAGGTAGAGTTTGATTCTGCCATAAATCCACCTAGAAATAGGGATGCTGGATATCCTAAAGTTGGAAGATATGTTGCAGACCCTGAAGCAAGATTTAAAATTATGGAGGTTGTCCGTAAATGGATAGAGTTTTAAGATGGTTTTCAATGCCTATAGGCAAACAAATGTATAATATTGGCAGTGAAGTTAATCGGGCAATAAAATGGAAAAATAAGGATGATGGTGTTAAGAAGTTAAATTTTGCGATAAAGGCAATTGAAATGCTGGGGCTTACTAAGAATGACCCAAAAAATTTTGGGCGATTTGACGAGCTGCATTTTTATGAATGTGAGCTGATAGACTATATTCTTGGTGAGAACATCTATCAAAATAATGATAAAAGTATCATGAAGTCATATAACCAATGGGAGCATTGCTGCTAATACTATTCCTCAATCATGACCACCCGTTTGACGGGTGGTCATGATAATCAGTACCAAAACTGCGCCATTTGCTCAGGCTTTATTGATCCCCAAATCCGGCTCCAGCCCTTCCGGCAGAAGCGTCTTGTACGTCCTGCCGTTCAGGCGATCTTTCCATTCCCGCTGCGCATCCGCCAGGATTTCCGGCGCGCGGATGAGATCAAAGGCCGCGCCCGCCAGCGTTTTCCCCGCCACCGTCACGACCTTTTCGCCGGCGGAGGATCCGCCCAGGCTCGTGACCGCCCAGTTATGCCATCCGAACGCCTCGGACGGCGCAATCTGTATATTCAGGAATCCGATGGGCGCGAACCAGCTGTATTCCGAGGAATCGGTGACCGGCTGCCCGGAAATCCCGACCGGAAGGATCTCGCCCCCGTATCCCGTTTCCGGCACGCCGAGGGTACGCTGGAGCGCCTTCGCGAGCGCCTCTTCCGCCGCAGAGAACTGCGGCAGCCCCGCCTCCCGCAGATTTTTGTCCAGAACCTCGGACATCTTCAGGTTGGGCAGGAGTTCATGCGTGGCGGAGATGATTTCCGCCGTCACGTGCGTCCCGGTCGCGATCGCGCTGCCCTTTGCGCAGTCCTCCACCCGTTTCAGCGCCTCCGCCGCCATTTCCGCGTTTGCCATCCTCCCGACGCACCAAAGCGTATGCTTGTCGGGCACCACGTTCGGAAAACTCTTCCCTTCGTCAGGGAACGCGTAATTGAACGTGGTAGGCATGTCCTCCGTGCCCGGCGGGAGGTGTTCCCGGAGAAATTCAAGGGCGATGCCCATCAACACGCCGGCGTCCTGCGCGCTGCGCCCGTGCCAGGGCGCGTTTCCGTGGGCGGTTACGCCGTCAAAATGGTATTTCACGTTAAAATAGGCATTCGTCGTGCATGCGCCCCCCAGATTCCGGTGAAAGGGATGAAAATCCAAAAACACATCGACGCCGTCAAAGCACCCTGCCCTTGCCATGAACGGTTTGCCCATGCATAGCTCTTCCGCCGGCGTTCCGAACACCTTGACGGTGGCGTCAAGCCCTTCGGCCTGAAGCCAGTCCTTGAGCGCACACGCCGCAAGGATTCCGCCGACCGCAATCAGGTTATGCGTACACCCGTGTCCCGGCCCTCCGGGGACGAGCGGTTCATGCCCCGCCGACCCCCGCCGCTGCGAAAGCCCCGGCAGCGCGTCGTACTCCGAGCTGAACCCGATCACCGGGGAGCCGGAGCCGTATGTGCCGATAAATGACGTCGGAAAGCCGGCAAGCCCCCGCTCGACCGAAAAACCGTTTTTTTCAAGCAGCGCGGTAAGCTGCCCGGCGGCAAAGTATTCCTGCACGGACAATTCCGGATTCTCCCAAATCGCTTTCGACACGGCCAGAAAATCCGATCGGTTTTCATCGATCCAATCAAATAAAGTTTTCTTTTCTCTCATTTTTGCCTCATTTCTGCTACGGCAGGTTTCATATGCGCCCGGCACCAGCTGTTTTTCGACCTCTTCCGGCGCTTTCCATTTCGCTTCCTCCGCCTACCAGGTGATGTATTTCGCCTGTACCTTGAAGCAGATGATGCGGAGGACGGCCGCCACGGCGACGCCGATGGCCGCGACCAACCAGAACGAAGAATAGCTGCCCGTCACGTCGAAGACTTTCGCCGCGACCATGCCGCCAAACGCGCCGCCGACCGACGTCGCCGTGTTCATGATCCCGACGATGGTGCCGTAATCTTTTTCGGAAAACAGGCCGTTCACGAGAAGCGGCGGAATGATGGTGATGGCCGGGCCTCCGAGTCCGTAAAACAGGACGATCATGACGATGGCGACCCCCGGTCCGAGTGCCGGCGTGAGGAAGAGCGCCACAAACGTGAGGGCAAAGAGGAAGGTCGCCAAAGGTGCGCCGAAACGGATTCCGAGGCGGTCAACGATGAAGCCGATGAGCGGTTTCCCGACGATGAGGGAGCCGAGAATCAGCCCTGCCCAGCCTGCCGCCTTTGCCGGATCCACGCCGTTGTCGATGAAGAACAGCACGGAGTTGGCGAGCAGCGCACTGGACGCCAGGACGACGAGGATGCCGGAAATGAACGCGAGCCAGAAAGCCGGCGTGTTCTTCGCCTCGTTCATCGACATGCCTTTCTTTTCCGTGACTGCGGAGGTTTCGCCCTGGGTTTCGCCCATGCGGCGGAAGCCTTTCTTTTCCGGCAGCTTCTCGGCGAGAAGCAGGGTCGCGGGAATCAAAATAACGATGAAGATCAGGCCGAGCACGACGTAGGATGTCCGCCATCCGAAGTTCGTGATGACCGCGTTGAGGACGGGCGTCAAAATCATGCCGCCGAGCCCGCTGCCGATAAAGGCGAGGCCGGTGGCGGTTCCGCGGATTTTCCCGCCGAACCACTGGTTGATGATGAGCGACACCGGCATGGGCGCCGTCCCCGCGTAGCCAAGCCCGAGCAATATCGCAAAGAGATAAAAATGCCACGGTTCAGAGGAACGCGAAAACCCGAAATAGCCGAGGAAGCCCAGCACGCTTGCGATGACCATGTATAATTTCATATTGCCTTTCATCATAAAACGCCCGATAAACGGGGACGCGATCAGGCAGGCGCACGCGAGGATGGTCATGTAAAGCATGAAAACGCTGCGATCAATCTGCAATTCCGCGAGAACCGGCGCCGCGAAGACGCTGGTCAGGGACACGTATCCGACATATCCGAACGTCATGAGCAAAAATCCGAGGAAAACCACCCACCAGCCAAAGAAAAACCGCCCGTCCTGTTTCAGCTGGATTTTTTTCCGGCCATCTGTTTTTAATTCTGTTCCACCCATAGGAAAACCCCTCCTTTTGTGCCGGACGACAATATCCGGCATGTCTACAAAACAATCGATCGCGAATAAATGATGCAAATTCCGTGCCATTTAATGCCATCCAACGCCTGAAAAATCAAAAAAATAACTATTGCGCGGCGGGAAAAAATGGGTTATAATATAAATCGCCGCCTGATATCGGGCCGGCACGAACAAGGGGAATTAGCTCAGCTGGGAGAGCGCGTGGTTCGCAATCACGAGGTCAGGGGTTCGATCCCCCTATTCTCCACCAACGTTATTCTGCCGGCCGTCCGGCCGGCATCCGGAGTGAGGGGCCATGCCCCGCCAACGTTATTCTGCCGTCCCTCCGGGACGGCATCCCATGCCTCGCCAAACGTCTTTCGGCGGACACATGCTATTTTCGGCGGCGGCTTCGCCGTAACGGCGCCGTCCCTCCGGGAACAAGACATGCCGCCCCACGCAGGAGCCAAAGAATCTGAGGGAAAAACAGCCTATGTTCGAAGACCTGAAAGCGAAAGGGAACAAAACCGCGGCACAGAAATCCGTTCTGGGTCTGGTCAGTGCGGCGCTCGTTTTTGCCATTTTCCAGCTCAATGTGTTCGGCTTCGGAGCGGAAGCTTACGTGCGCTGGAAACCGATCGTGCCGTGGGCTTGCGCATTTGTTGCGGTGGTCTGCATCATAAACTGGATTCGCGCCATCGGCGCCAGCGGCGTAAAGCAAATCCAGAAGTTCTGTGCCAAAACGCCGAACCCTGACGCGGTGATGGCGCGTCTGGAGCAGACGTGGCGAAACGGGCTGGATTTCAAGGCCGGCAGGATGGACACGGAATACCTCATTATAACGCCGGACGGCTTTAAAGTCAAGGTTATTCCGCTGAAAGGCATTGTCTGGGTGTACAAAGACATCGTAAAGTCAAGCAACGCAAGATACGTGTACATACGTCTGGAATACAAGGACGAAAAGGCGCGCAAGCACAATTTCGGCCTGAATGACAGTGCCGCGGACAGGATCATGGCCTATATAATGGAAAACTGCCCCGGGGTCGCGGTGGGACACGATGAAGAGAGGAAGCGGATGTTCAAAGCCAAAGACTGGCATGGACTTCAGGAAAACGCCCGCATCCAACGGGTCGCGGCGGGAATCGTACCGGAAAGATCATGACCGGAAGCGCGAACGCGAAGATCGCGCACCCTATGGAGACACGCAAAAACTCGCGCCGGCGGTGCGAGTTTTTTCATGGGCGGAAAAGACCGGAGGGGATTACAGCTCCTCGATGAGCGACACGCCCTCTTGCTCCCCAAGGCGCTCCATTAAGTCTCCGGGGCGGCTTTTTTTGGGGATCTGCAGGCTGAGATGGAGGCCGACGGCGCCGGATATGAGGGAAGCGGTGCTGAAATGCGTGTCGCGTACCAGTACGCCCATGCCGCGCAGGTAGGCCAGCAGGGGTTTGATGCGGGAGACGGAATCCAGTTCCACGTAAACCTCCATCGTCCGCGAACGGTTATAGATGACGCCTTCTATGGCAGGGAATATGGCCAGGACGACGACGATGAGCACGGCCGCCGCGATGGCTCCGCTGTAAAACCCGATGCCGATGGCAAGCCCGGTGCAGGCGGACGCCCACAGGCCCGCCGCAGTGGTCAGGCCCTTGATCCGGTGGCGCCCGGTCACGAGGATGGTCCCGACGCCGAGGAAGCCGACGCCGGTGATTACCTGCGCCCCAAGCCGGGTGGGGTCGGACAGCGCGCTCATGTACTCAAAAACGTACTGGTTCGTGAGCATGGCAAGACAGGAACCCACGCAGACGAGGACGTGCGTCCGGAATCCGGCGGGGTGGTTGCGCACGCCCCGCTCAATGCCGATGGCGCCGCCGAGAATCACCGCCAGCGCAAGGCGCGTGACGGTCGCGGCTAAGGTCACGTTGTCCAACTGGCTGAGGTAAACGTCAAACATGGCCATGGAGGCCGCCGGGGGCGAAGGCGGCGAGCTGCCGTTCCATCGATTCGATTTGCTTCTTGACGTCCGCGAAGGAGGTGGAACCCGACGAGCGTTTGGCGGCGATGCAGGCACGGACACTGATCTGATCATACAGATCCGCGTCAAATTGCCCGGAAAACGCCCGCAGCTCATCCAAGGACAGATCTTCGATGGCTTTTCCGGCGGAAATGCAGTGCAGGACGAGCCGCCCGATGATCTCGTGGCAGTCCCGGAACGGAACGCCTTTTTTCGCAAGATAGTCCGCCGCGTCCGTGGCGTTCAGGAAGCCGGATTTCGCGGCATTTTCCATTTTTTGGGAATTTACGGTTGCGGCCAGCAGCATGTCCGTGAATACGGGCAGGACCTCTTTCAGCGTGTCAACCGCGTCAAACAGCGCGATCTTATCCTCCTGCATGTCCTTGTTATAGGCTAAGGGCAAGCCTTTCATGAGGGTGAGGAGCGCGAACAGGTCCCCGTAGACGCGGCCCGTCTTGCCGCGGATCAGCTCCGCGACGTCGGGGTTCTTTTTCTGCGGCATGATGCTGCTGCCCGTGCTGAACGCGTCATCCATTTCAATGAAAGCGAATTCGGCGGAGCTCCACAGGATCAGCTCTTCGCAGAAACGGGAAAGGTGCATCATGGCAATGGAAGCGGACGAAAGGAATTCTATCGCGAAATCACGGTCGCTGACCGCGTCCATGGCGTTTTCGCATATGCGCGCGAAACCGAGCTCCCGGCGCAGGAATTCCCGGTCCGTGGCGTAGGCGACGCCGGAAAGGGCGCCGGCCCCCAGGGGCAGCGCGTCCATGCGGCGCAGGCCGTCGCCGAAACGCCCGGCGTCCCGCAGAAACATCTGGCAGTAGGCCAGCAGGTGAAACGCCAGCGTGACGGGCTGCGCCCGCTGGAGATGGGTATAGCCCGGCATCACCGTGTCCTGGTGCGCCTTGGCGACGGCAAGCAGGGCGCGGATCAGCCCGCCAAGCAGCTGCAGGATGCCGGAAATCTCCTCTTTCAGGTAAAGGCGCAGATCAACGGCCACTTGGTCGTTCCGGCTGCGCGCGGTATGGAGTTTTTTCCCGGCGGCGCCGATGCGTTCCGTCAGAATGCTTTCGACGCACATGTGGATGTCTTCCATGGCCGGGCTGAATTCGATCTTTCCGGCCTGGATGTCCGCAAGGATGCCTTGCAGGGCAAGTTCGATTTCCGCGGCTTCGTCCCCGGAAATAATCCCCTGGTTTGCCAGCATGCGGCTGTGCGCGACGCTGCCCGCTATGTCCTGCCGGTACAGCCGCCGGTCAAAGGATATGGACGCGTTAAAGGCGTCAACGGACTCGGCGCCGGTTTTCGTGAAGCGGCCTTTCCAAAGTTTCATGAAAGTCTCCGTTTTTGTATGTAGGGTATAGTTCGGAACGGAATCATCAGCTGCGGGGAGGGCATCACCCAGATGGCGGGATTGCGGGCATACAAGGCGCTCTGCGCCGCCCGCATAGGCGTCAGCCGCCCCGACCGGCGGGTTATGCCCGTCCCGCAGCGACGAAGTTTATTTCGTTTTCTGGATGGCGCGGATCTTCAGCGGCAGCGAAAACAGGTTGATGAAGCCTTCCGCGTCTTTCTGGTCGTAAACGTCGTCTTCGCCGAACGTCGCGAAATCTTCGCTGTAAAGGGCGTTCTTCGACTTGCTGGCCACCGGGATGGCGGCGCCCTTGTAAAGCTTGACGCGTACCGTTCCGGTCACGGGCTGATGGATGCTGTCCGCAAAAGCCGCCAGGGATTCCCGGAGCGGGGTGTACCAGAGCCCGTCGTACACGAGCTGCGCGTATTTCAGCGCGACCGTGTTTTTATAGTTCAGCGTGTCCCGGTCGAAGATAAGCTTTTCGAGGGCGGCAAGCGCCTTGTAGAGGATGGTCCCGCCCGGCGTTTCATAAACGCCCCTGGATTTCATGCCCACGAGCCGGTTTTCGACGATGTCTATCGTCCCGACGCCGTGTTCTCCGCCCAGACGGTTCAGTTCGGACAGCAGATCCACGGCGCCGGTTTTCTTGCCGTTCAGGCCCGTGGGAATGCCTTTTTCGAAATGGATTTCCACGAAAGCGGGTTTGTCGGGTGCTTTTTCCACGGGGACGCTCATGACGTGTATGTCGTCCAGATGCTCGTTCCAGGGGTCTTCCAGATTGCCGCCTTCGTGGCTGATATGCCATAAATTCTGGTCGCGGCTGTAGATTTTTTCCTTGGACTGCGCGACGGGGATGTTGTGCTTCGCGGCATAATCCAGACAGTCTTCCCTGGAACGCAGGTCCCAGATGCGCCAGGGGGCGATGATTTTCAAGGCCGGGTTCAGCGCGTGGATGGTGGTTTCAAAGCGGACCTGGTCGTTGCCCTTGCCGGTGCAGCCGTGCGCGATGGCGGTGGCGCCTTCTTTTTCCGCGATTTCAACCAATTTTTTCGCCATGAGCGGACGCGCCATGGAGGTGCCGAGCAAATAGTCGTTTTCATAAATGGCACCGGCTTTCAGGGTCGGCCAGACAAAATCCGTCAGGAATTCCTCCCTTATGTCGATGACAAAGGATTTGGAAGCACCCGTCGCGTAGGCTTTTTCGTTTACGGCGTCAAAATTGTCGTCCTGCCCTGCGTCGCAGCACACGGCAATGACGTCCACGTCGTAGTTCTCTTTGAGCCAGGTCAGTATGACGGAGGTGTCAAGCCCTCCCGAATACGCCAGCACAACCTTTTCTTTTGACATAATATTCTCCTTGTCCGGCTGCATGGCAGCCCTGCATGTGTATGATTGCACCGGGGCATGGGACCCCCGGCGGAGCGTCCAGTGTCAGTATATCACGGACGCGCAAAGTTTGCAAGAGGGTGAGAATATTTATTCATAAAAATGTATATTATGCGTGACTGCTGACTGGCGCTTCGCGCCACCCCTCCAAGGAAGAAGTAATATGCATCAAAGCCGTCGGTGGTTCCGCATTGTGCGCAGGAAAGAGAGGAAGCCATTCAGACCCGGCTCAAAGGCCTGACCCGCAGGCGCAAATTGGCAGAACGAGTTTCCGCGGTGGTGTTTTTTGCAGGAGGCGCACTTTCCGTGGCGCCCGCAAAAGGTTTGGTGATAGTCGTAAACCGTCTTGATTTCACAGAGTCAGCAAATTAGCAGATTGGGTGTGAGCGATTGTATTCACCGTACCGCTTTGGGATGTCATCAACTCGAAAATGTCGTCAAC
>JAITOE010000085.1 GCA_031290135.1 Eubacteriales Family XIII. Incertae Sedis bacterium | reverse complement strand
GTTGACGACATTTTCGAGTTGATGACATCCCAAAGCGGTACGGTGAATACAATCGCTCACACCCAATCTGCTAATTTGCTGACTCTGTGAAATCAAGACGGTTTACGACTATCACCATGAATATTCATGACTGCATCTCGCGCCTGACAACTTCCGGCAACATTTTTCTTGAGTCTGACGACCCGCGCAACGGACAAATCGGGAAATGGCTGTATGGTTGCGACGTTTGCACGGGTTGTTGTCCGCACAATGCTAAGAAGTGGCCGGGCGGCAATGAGTTCCCCGGTTTGGATGAGGTCGCGGAGTATCTGAACCCACGCACAATACTGCGCATGAATTATGGGCAAATTGCACAAATCCTGATGCCGCGTTATTTCTATTTACACGAAAAAGACCTATGGAAGTGGAAAGTAAACGCGCTGAACGTTCTTGCCAATGGCTGGCAGGCCGAATACGCCGACGATGTACGCGCCGTGCTGTCCGACGTCGATGCGCGCGTCCGGGCAAAAGCGGGATGGGTGCTGAATTCCAAAATTTAGGGATTTGTACTTCTGCCGCTTGGCAGAGGCCGGATTCAGGGAAAGGCTCGCCGAAGGATTCCGCAGCAATATGCCGAAGGTGATTTGGCGTAAAGAATGAGAGGACTAAGAGAAGATGAAAATATCAAACAACGCCCAAATGCTTGAAATTGGCGGCATATATCCCGTGCTGACCTGGGACGATGACCATCTCGTGTTAATCGACACGGGCTTCCCCGGACAAATTTCCGACTTTGTTTCGGCGATACAACACGCGGGGTTTTCTCCCGAAAAACTTACGCACATTGTCCTGACACATCAGGACATTGACCATATAGGCTGTGCGGCGGAATTGTTGAAAATCGCTCCGAATGCCATTGTTTTAGCGCACGAAGATGAAGCGCAGTACATTGACGGAAATAAAACTCCGCTGAAACTCGCGAAACTGCTCGACAATTATAACAACCTGACCGCCGAACAAAAAGCTGCAAGCGCACAAATGAAAGCGGGTTACGCCAAATGCAAAGTGAGCATCGAAAAAACTTTAACCGATAAAGAAATCCTGCCGGTTTGCGGCGGAATTGAAGTGATCCATACCCCCGGACATACGCCTGGGCATGTCAGTTTGTTCCTGTGTGAAAGCGGAATCCTCGTCAGCGGCGATGCTCTCAATATCACGGGCGGAGAACTTACGGGAGCAAATCCTGATTATACGGAAGATTTGGAACTTGCCGGCAGGTCGATGAAAAAAGCGTTGTCCTATCCGTATAAAGCGGTGGTCACATACCACGGCGGGCATTTGAAAAGGTTTCATCCGCCGGAATTCAGACAATAAACATTGGACAAAGCGACGAGGATTTTTCAAAACACGCGCCGCACGAGATTGTGCCGCGCATCCGTATGCTATGGAACAGCGTTCCGGCGCAGCTTGCAAAGGGAGGATTGGATGTTGAACTTGCCGCTCTATGCTATCGGGAATATTTCAACGCAAATACATATAAAGTGATATGCACGCAGTTTGACTTTTTCTATCAACCAGACGGAATACGCGGCGTAACGGCGCGATGTATCACATCCCAAGGTGATTTCCGATAACAAATCTGAAGCCTGCCGCGGCGGCAAACCGTATAAGCCTGTCTCGCTCTTCGGACGGAATGATGAATAAATGATAGCAGTCCGAGTCCGTGTCCAGCGACAGCAGCAGAAACCCTTTATCCGTCAGATAATCGTTGATTTTTTGCAACGCGCCATAGCCAAATTCCCCGCCGGCAGATGGAATTCCCTCGAGTTCGAGTGCATAGCCCAGATTCCTGTCTGCTTCATCAAGCTTCCAGACGATGTCATCGATGCCCTCTTTCCAGTCGATGTAAGCGCCGAATGCCGCCGGCGGGTTTTGCGCCTTGTCCTCCACCGCGTCGTAGCCCGTGAGCCAATAGGCGAAGCCGTGCAAAATCCGCAAACGCATCCTTTTGACGCTGTTCACATGGGAAAACACCAGATCGTCGCTCTCCGTCCAGTCTTCGTACACGTCTCCGCACCATTCCCGGTGTTCGGACTCAAACATTTCGTAATCACGGACAAGCAGCGCGATGTCGCCGACGGCGCGGGCGTTGTTGTTGGTGAGGATTTTGGACAGCTCAATCACGCTGTCCTCGTCGTATTCCGCCATGTCATCATCCGTGAAATACGCGGGGCGCGGCGGATCCGCCAGACCTTCTTCCCGCCGCTTCATTTTTGCCTGTTGTTCCTTTTTGCTCCGCGAAAGCGCCATCACGACCTGAAGCGCTATGATGAGTGCCGCTATGGGGATAAAAATCCAAAAGCCGTTTTTGCCGCGCCAGATATAAACCAAAGGAGCCGCCGCGACAATCACGAGCAAATATCCGTTCTCAAAGAGCCAGTTCCCCACTTTTTTCATTGTCATATTCCTCTGTGGCTATACCTGATGACTCACACGTCCAGGCGGTCTTCTGTTTTTATAAACCTTGCCGGAACGTCGCCTGTCAGCCAGACTTTATTTTCAGACAAATAAAATTTATAGCCTTCCTCGTGCATGGCCTTTGTATCGATGCGCAGAATGACAGGCCGGCCGTGCCTTTTCCCGACCGACAGCGCCACGGCTTCCGTCATGGAAAGATGCACATACTGCCTTGACGCCGGTTTCAGCCCGTCCTTCATGATGGAATCCAAAAAACGGGTCGCCGTCCCATGGTATAAAACGGCGGGCGGCGTTTCGCAGGCCAGTTCCACGTCCACGGGGACGCTGTGTCCTTGGTTTGCCCGTATTTTTCCGCCGTCGCCGGATATGGAGAAACGCTGTTTGTCATTCGTCTCAACGACTTCTTTTATGACGGCGAGATTCAGCCCCATGCCTTTATATGTATTTGCGTTGTCAATCAATTCCTTTATGTCAACCCATCCGTTTTCATCCATGCGCAAATGGATGGTTTCCGGCGAATGTCTTAACAATAAGCTCAGGAATTTACTGATTTCTTTCGCGTTCATTTAGTTTGTTCAACTCCCGCATCATGACGGTCAAAGGCATCGGCTACAAGCTTACGGGCGGGGTGTGAGTTGGCGTCTTGCCATTGGAAGCATATCGGCGAGCCGTCTGAGCGCTTCCCCCTCCATGCGGTATACCGTCCATTCGTCCATCGCGACGGCTCCCATTTTTTTATAGAACGCGATGGAATTTTCGTTCCAGTCCAGGCACCACCAGTCCAGCCTGCCGCAGTCCCGTTCCGCCGCTATCGTGCCTAACCGGCGCAGCATCCGTTCGCCGTAACCGCGCCCCCGGTACGCCTCTTTCACATATAGGTCTTCCAGATACAGGTTCGCCTTTCCCAGAAATGTAGAAAAATTATGGAAGAAAAGCGCAAACGCGGCGGGTACGCCGTCCTCTTCGCCGATGATGGCTTCCGCCTGTTTTTTGCGAAAAAGCGATTCCCGGAGCGTTTCCTCGGTGGCGGCCACCTGTCCTGCCATATCCTCATAGCGGGCCAGAGCCCTGATAAATTCCAGGATAAGCGGGCAGTCCGCGATGGCGGCCTCGCGTATGGTAAAATTCGACGCAGCACCCATACATTCTCCTTTGCAGCTCTCATGGGAAAAATCCGTGTATCAACGGGTTCCGCCAACGAAGCCTGACGGAAAAAAGACCGTCACGACTCCAAGGTTTAGTTATCGGTGCAATAAGTATATCACGGGAACAGGACAAAAACAACCAAAACCAACGATATATTTGACAAGATATCGTTGTTTTGATACTATATAAGCAGGAAAACGCCTTGGCACCCGGCACCTACAACATGCAGAACGGAGAGGTAAAGTGATATGGCACGCAGTTTGACTTTTTCTATCAACCAGACAGAATACGCGGGCGCACCGGTAAAGCTGGATCGCAAAAAGCTGTACGGCTGGCGTGAAACGATCGCCTGCGACGACAACGGCCGCGAGTGCCGGCTGGTTTCCATGGATGAAACCGGGACGCTCATCATCCCCAAAGGGGGCGTGGGGCTGGGCATTCTGTCGCCGGATCAAAAATGGGTGGACCGGAACCAGCTCAAAGCGGTCGCGCCGGACGGCCAGGCGGTGGAACCGGCGCCGTCCAGCTATGACGCCCCCGTCACGCTCGACCGGATCGCCACCGCAGAAGAGCTTCTCAACCACAGCATCACGGGGATTTATCAGATTCCGGAAGCGGATCCCGCCCTGCTGGAGGCTATCGGCGAGCAAATTTACACCTTCACCTATCATTACCAGAGCGGCTATGCCGGCAGCCAGGCCTTTCTTCTGTGCAGCGAGGGCAATCTTTTCATGCTGCTGGGCTACGGCAGCGAATTTGAAATGCTGTCGCTCGACGCCGGCGGCGACATTGAAGAAGACCTGGAAGAAGAGGAAAACGAAAACGACGAGATCGATTTCTCGATGATGTGACATCCGGGCACCGTCGGGCCGGATGCGGACATGATTTACGGGAGACAAGCATATGAGAGCGATTAACCTGGCCAATGAAAAGAAAAGAGACGCCGCAGTCGGGTTTGAGGCCCTGCCCCGGCGGCAGACCGTGAAAATGGTGCTTCCGGACGGACGGGAGCAAACCAACGTGAAATTCCTCAAGTCCGCCGCTGATTTGGACGACCTGGTGCGGCGTTACGGCGATTTAACCGCCGTAGGCGGCGCGATCATAGACGGCGATCCGGAAGTGGATATGGAATTAGTGGGCAAATTCATTGCAAAAACCCACAAGCTCTACCTGACGGAAGCAGGCGACATCGCCTACCGCGTCACGCTGGTGCAGGTGCTTTATAATCCGGACGGCAGCGAAAAAGAACGGCATGACCTGACGAAAACGCAGTCCAACGTGGCGGCGGAAATTCCGATTCAGTGGAGCGGGCGGAAATTCGCCAAGGATGCCGCCCTGCGCAAATTTATCTTTACCCGGAAATATCAGATCCGCCATACCAGCGGCCTTACTTTCGATTTCCTGTATGAGATGGCCCAGTCGCTGCAGGAGAGCGACAGCCTCATGTTTGTCGGCGCCGGCAAAAAAGGGAACGAACCCATCCTGCTGACTGCGGGCGGCGAGCCTTACCGGGGATTTTTGGAAGGGCGCGTGGCGGACGGCAAATATTGTCTGATCCTTCATTTGACAAATATGGAATTAAAAGGGTTGCCGCAAGGACAGGAGGCGGACGCATGATTCTGAACAAAACCAAACTGACCCAGGCCAGGGGCTATTGGGAAGGGACCGCTGAAGCGGTTGACGCGGAAACGGCAAATCTCGTGGCCGCGTATAAAAAAGATGTCTGCAAAGGCTACCGCTCCTTAACGCTGGAGCAGATCGACACGCAGCTCGGCGGCACGCAGTTTCACGTCACCCGCAAATACGACGGGGAACTGGCCGTCATCTTCTGGAACGGAACGGATCTGTTTTCCCTCAACAGCGGCGGGCGCGTGCGCATGGGCCTCCCCTGCATGGAGGAAGCCGCCCGTTGCCTGCAGGCCGCCGGCATCTCCGAGGCGGTGCTCCCGGCGGAACTCCATCTGGATGAAAGCGCGGGCCGCACCCGGGTTTTTGAAGTCCTGGCAGCGCTGGCCGACCCGAAACAGCATGGCCAAATCCGCCTGGCGTTTTTCGATGTCATAAGCCTGGACGGCGTGACGGGGCAAACGTCTTACGCCGAAATCCACCGCAAGCTGGAAGAGCTCTTTGCCGGCGCCCTGACCTGCGGGCCGGTTCGCCACGTGCTCACTGATTCGAGGGCGAACGTCCGGGAGCTCTTTGCCGCCTGGGTGGAAGAAGAGGGCGGCGAAGGCTTAGTCGTGCGCAGCGAACTGCCGTTTATCCACAAAATAAAGCCCCGCTATTCCATCGACGCCGTCGTCGTCGGTTTTTCCGAAGGCGTGGCGGAACGCAAAGGGCAAGTGCGCTCCCTTTTGCTGGCGATGATGCCGGAAGACGGCGTCTATCAAATCGTGGGCCACGCCGGCGGCGGTTTCAGCGAAGAACAGAGGAATGCGTTCTTCACGCGCCTGCTGCCCATGAAAATAGATTCCGCCTACATCGAAACCGATTCCAACCATGTTGCTTTTCACATGGTTCGCCCGGAAATCGTCGTCGAGGTAAAGTTGAGCGACGTCCTCTATGAATCGACCGTTGGCCCCATCGTCAACCCGCTGCTGCAGATAGAAAACGGCGCTTACGTCCGCGTCGGCGCCACGCCGGGCATCAGCATCGTCTTTCCGGCCTTTGAACGGCTGCGCGAAGACAAAGGCCCGAACCAGACCGACGTGCGGCTGTCGCAGCTGGACGAATTCGCCTACAAGCCGGCGGAAGAAAAACAAGCCGCGGCGGACGTGAAAGCCTCCGCGCTGCTGCGCCGCACGGTCTACAAAAAAGACTCCGGATCCAAACTCATGGTGCAAAAATTTCTCGTCTGGAAAACAAACAAAAGCGAACACGGCTACCCCGAATATGTGATGGCCTACACCAATTTCAGTTCGGAAAGGAAAGACCCGCTGAGCAACGACGTGCGGGTGTCCGGTGACGAGGAACAGATTTTGCAGATCTATGATGATTTTATCGAAAAGAACGTCAAAAAAGGCTGGGTGGAAGTCTGACGGGCGCCCGCCATTTACAAAACCTCACAAATACTTGCCCAGTATTTCCGCTTTTATGCTTTTAAGCGCAGCAAGGCGTTCGCGGAAGTTTGTAATCTCCGATTTGTGCCGCTCCGTCTCCGCAACGGTTTCGCGCTGTTTTTTGAGCGGCGGAAGCGGAAATTTGTATTCAAGAACCTTATCCTTGTCCGCTCTCGGCATTTTCACGTTGCTGCCAATGTTTTGCATTTCATAGTCAAAGAAGCGGTTGGCAGATAAGTGTACGAATAGGTACGTTGGCAATACTTTGTCTTCATCAGCCCTAAGCACCAAAACGTCGCCGGAACAGCCGCCGCCATCATCGGCAAGCCACGCCTTTTTTAGATACGGGCGGATATTTGACAATAAAATATCATTTTTGCTAAAAGCGGTCGCGCTCCCTCTCGCCGGCACAAAATTTGAACGCGTCTTCCCTCCGATGTTTGGTAAAAGATTATCAACGCCTACATAGTTGTCCGCAGATAATTCGGAAACCGTTATTCTGCCGCTCACATATTTTGCGACATCTCCCAATTTTGCCACATTGACGTTGCCCGCAAAGCAAGCATCGACAGTTGTGTCTATGAGGGATTGTTCAGATTGGATTTTCTCTGCAATGTCTTGTTCATCGCGCTCCAGTGCCTCAAATTCCGCGACAACCTGCCGCTGGACGTCAAGCGGCAGGAGGGGTACGCGGACATCTGCCAGGTATTTGTGGTGCCGTTCATACTTTTCTTTGTTAGGCAGTTCTGTGGCGCACAATATATAATAAACAAATTTCGGAATAAAACGCCCATCCCTGATTTTTAATAGCTGTGTACCATCGGCGCCTCTTACAAAATGGAAGTCCACCCACTTAAAAATGCAGGTATGGTCGCCCATTACTATTATGGGCGTATCCGTAACGGGCTGACATCCGTCACAGTATCCAGAAATAAGTTCTCCAACATTTTGCGTCACGACTGGAATATTGCCGTCATTACAGATTAAGTCCAGTTGTATTTTTGTTGTAGCCCCTTTTACGGCGATTAGCAAATCTTCGAGTTTTACCGTTGGGTAAGAGCTGATAATTTGCGCTTTCTTGTTTAAATTCACCCGCTTGTCAAACTTCCACGTGCCATACTCAAAAAAGCTGCTCATGCGCCCGTAGGAAACATGTTTCGCCACGGCTTCGTCAACCTCAGCGGCGGGCTTTCCGAGGAACGCATTGTAGATGTAGCTGTTTACTTTTTGCGGATTAAAAACATCCCCGCTTTCGTCAAACAGCTTAGTGCCGCCAGACAGGTATTTTATGCCCTCATGCCTCCTGCGCTCGCTAAATTCGTAGCCTAAAAACGCTTTTTCGTCCTGTTTTTGCCCGGACTTCACCAAGACGATATTTTGCTTGTATGTCATCAGGAAACAGCGCATTTTTTCGCGCTCAATTTCCAGTGCTTTTTCGTAAGGCGCGCCGCCAAACGCTCCGACGTAGTCAAGCCACAATTCGTGGGCCTGCATAGCGGCGTTTGCTCTGCCGCTTATAAGCGAAACGTAATCTTCAAACGCCAAATCATCGTAAACGTCCGCGACAAATCTTGAAAAGGCATGTTCAATGCCCGCAGCCGTCACGTCAAGCCCATCTTTGAAAAACATGCTTATTGCCATTTCTATGCTCTCGTGTTCACTGTCAGCGCGGCGTTCAAGGAACAACACGACCGTGTTTGTCCCTGTTTTCATAAACGTCCCGGAACCGAGTTCAACAATGGCCTTAACCTTGAAATGCCTGAAAATGATTTCTCTTGCGCGTGAATAAATGCCGCTGTTGGACAGCATCGAGCTTGGCAGGATAACGCCCGCCAGGCCGCCGGATTTCAGGAGCTGTTTCATTCTTTCGACAAACAGACATTCTATTTCTGAACTGTTGTCAGTCAGGCAGTCAAAAAGTTCAAAAGACCTGCTGCCATCTTGCAGCAACCTCTTAACTTTCTCCACCGAGAAAGGAGGATTGGAGACGAGTATGTCAAACTGGCCGTTGTCTCGTTTGTCGTGCGGTGACATTTTTTTTAGCCTGCCCCTGTATTCTTTCGCGTCAAACGCATCAAGCCCGTCGGCCCAAACGATATTGGCCTCCCCGTCGCCGTTGAAATACGCGCTTACTTTCGTCGTCTTCACAAGCCTGTCATCAGAATCTATTCCGTATACATAATCTCTCGCCCATGAAAATTTTATGTCTCCGCCCCAAGATTCAAGCTGCCCGCGCCGTTCCCGTGCGACTTTTGACTTGTCGAGATTTTCGATTATTAGTTGCATCCGGGACATGTATTCTGTAAGAAAATGTCCGCTTCCACATGCGAAATCAATAACGGCCGGCAATAAATCGGATGATCTTGCGCTGACCATTTTTTGTGTCATCTCCCTGACAGGGATTGACGATATGATGAATCTGGTTATCGGCGGAGGCGTAAAGAACTGCCCGGCCTCCTGCTTTATGCTGGTATTGAGAAGTCTCTCAAAAAAATCTCCCAAAAACGAGTGTTTCTGTTCGTAACGGAACCTATAGCCTTGAAGAAGCTCCACCATTTCACGCACGACTTTCGCGTTGCGTCTGAACGACCTGTCTTCCAATACCTCGGAAAAGGCAAAATTCGGGCTTTTTTTCAAACGCATGTCCATGAATGCCTTGCGCGTTTCTTCTTTGTTTCTGGAGGAATTAACAAGGCTTTCGATTTGTTCCGTGGTATAATCGCTGACTTCAATGTCCAGAAACTTCCGCACGCCGTCCTTATACAAGTCGTTCAGCGTCATTTGCAAGTCTTCGTCAGAAAGTCCGTTCCAGCATTGAAAAAGCAGTTCCTCATCGTCCGGCGTGCTTACTTCATCATATATTTTGCATATGAACAGGTTGAGCATTTTGTTAAAAGCATTTGGTTTGTCAGAGACCGTGTTGTGGCGCAATATCTCCATGATCTGGCTGAACAGCCAGCCGCCATGTTCTTCTTTCAGGCTTTTGAGGGCATTAAGCGTCAGGCGTTTATGGACGATGTTGTAGGGCGCGGCATAGCCCTCAAAGATGCCGTTGTCTTTGAATGTTTTGTTCCAGTGCTCGTGTATGTCCTTCGTCTCTGACAGGCCTGCCCACGCGTCCTGGGCATTCACTATGCTGTTGACATATTCTATCTTGTTTTCGGCCAGGCGCGACGCATATAAGCAAAGATGTTTTGTTGCGGTGGCGTTTTTGTAGTATGTGAACAACTGGCCGCCGTCCCTGCGCATTTTATTTTGTTCTTTGTCATATTCGGCTCCCCAAGTCTTGCATTCAAGCATCAGGAAGCTATTGCCGTCGGAATCTTTAACCAAAACATCAAGCCGCCCCGAATGGCCGCGCCCTGACGGGTAGACTTTTTCAAGTTCAATGGAGCCGGGCGCATATCCTTTTTCAAGTAAGCGGTCAACGCACTCCAGAACGACAAGGTTTTCAGCCCTGGAGAAGTTGCTTGTCGTTCCGTCCCCGACGCCGATTTGCGCCGATTCGCCTATTGCAGCATCCGCATACGCAATGCGTCCGGCGGCAAAGTCAACGCGAACCGTGTAGTTGCCGTGCTGTGCGTATACTTTCGTATAGATGTCGCTTACGCCGTCCAAAGGAGCAAAACCTAAAGCCACGGCTATGCCTTTGATGTAGTCTTTTGTCACTAACACAAATGCGCCTCCTCGCAAGCAGTCCCTTTTGCGTATTCCGGGATGAACCTTGTTTGTGATAAAGCGGATTGCTATGCCGTTTTCCCGATTAGAACATATGTTCATATTATGATTGTATCAGGCAATGACCAAAAAGTAAAGCCCTGTGGTAAAAAAATTTACAAAAGCGACGCGGCCACGACGCGGTTTTTCCCCGCTAGGTCTTTCAAGGTCTCCGGCTTCGCGTAATGTCCCTGTTCCTCCAGAAGCCAGGCGACCGCGCCCGCCTGGTCGAAACCGGTTTCCAGAAACAGTGCGCCGCCTTTCCGCAGATAAAGATGCGCCTGCCCTGCCAGGACGCGGTAGGCGTCCAAGCCGTCCGGCCCGCCGTCCAGCGCCAGGTGCGGCTCGTGTTCGCAAATCTCCCGCTGCAGCTCGGCTATGTCGCCGCTTCGGATATAGGGCGGGTTTGAAACGATGACATGGTATTTTGTGCCGCCGAATCCGGAACGGAGGGCGGAAAACATGTCGCTTTCCACGAATTTGATCCGGCCCGCCACGCCCGCCGCCGCCGCGTTCTGCTTCGCGAGCGCAAGCGCGTCCGGGCTGACGTCCGTGGCCGTCATTTTCAAATCCGCGCTGTGTTTGCATAAGCTGACGGCAATGGCGCCGCTGCCGGTTCCGATGTCCAGCGCGCGCCGGGCGCCGTTCCCGGAACGTTCCATATGCGCGAGCACCGTTTCCACGAGCGTCTCCGTGTCCTGCCGGGGGATGAGCGCCCTTTCGTCCACTGAAAAAGGAATCCCCATGAACTCCGTTTTCCCCGTGATGTACTGGAGCGGCCGGCCGCCGGCCCGCGTGTCCACCAGGGCAAAATAGGCGTCGCACAGCTTGTCGTCTATCGCCTGGCTCCGGGTCACAAAAAGCCTCGTCCTGTCAATGCGCAGCAAAAAACAGACCAACTCCTCCGCGTCCCGTTTGCCCGCGTCGCAGCCCGCCGCCGTCAGCCTTGCCGTGGCGGTCTGTATCAGTTCTTTTATTTCCAAGCCCATACGTTTACACTACTCTGTCGTTTCTGTTCAACGCCTTTCGTATCACGCGAATAAAGTCCACGTTCGTTCTGGTATGCGCCAGATGGTCGATGATTGTTTCCGTGACCTCCTGGGTTCCGAGGTTGGCCATGGCGCGCCGCATGATCCATATGGCTTCCAGTTCGTCCTGGTCCATGAGGAGATCTTCGCGCCGCGTACCCGACTTGTTCAGGTTGATGGCAGGGAATATGCGCTTCTCCGACAGCTTTCTGTCCAAATGGAGTTCCATGTTTCCCGTTCCTTTGAATTCCTCGAAGATCACGTCGTCCATGCGGCTGCCCGTCTCCACCAGCGCGGTCGCCAGGATCGTGATGCTGCCGCCTTCCTCCATTTTCCGCGCCGCGCCGAAGAATTTCTTCGGTTTGTGGAGCGCGCCGGGATCCAGTCCGCCGGAGAGCGTCCGGCCGGAGGGAGGCACCACTAAGTTGTACGCGCGCGCCAGGCGCGTTATGCTGTCCAAAAGAATGACCACGTCCTTGCCGTGCTCAACGAGGCGCTGCGCCCGCGCAAGCACCATTTCCGCCACCTTGACGTGGTTCTGCGGCTGTTCGTCGAAAGTGGAATAAATGACCTCCCCGCTGATGGAACGCTGCATGTCCGTCACCTCTTCCGGCCGTTCGTCCACGAGCAGCACGATCAGTTCCACTTCCGGATGCGTCTTTTCGATGGTGTTCGCCACCTTTTTCAGCAAGATGGTTTTGCCCGCCTTGGGGGGCGCGACGATAAGTCCCCTCTGTCCTTTCCCGATGGGCGCCACAAGGTTGATGAGCCGCATGGAGAGATCCCTTGACCCATCCTCTAAGTTCAGGCGTTCTTTGGGGAAAATCGGCGTCAAGTCGTCGAAATCAGGCCGTTCTATGGAGATTTTAAGCTCATCGCCGTTGACCTTGAAGACATACAGCAGCGCGCCGAAGCGTTCGCCCTCGTTGGGGCGTCTGGCCACGCCGTTTACCTTGTCCCCTGTTTTGAGGTTGAAGCGCCTGATTTGGGACGGGGAGACGTATACGTCCTTTTCGCTGGTCAGGAAATTGTGGAACCGCATGAAACCGAAACCGCCGTCCGCGATCTCCAGGATCCCTTCCACCTCATGGCGGTCTTTCTTGTCCACGTTGTCCAGGGCGGCGTCCTTCGCCGGATCTATGCGGCTGTCCGGCGCCCGCCGCGCCGCGGCAGGTTCCGGCGCAGTTTCCGCCGCTTCGCCGTTTTGTTCCGGGGCGGCGGCAAACTCTGCGATCTTTTCGCCCTGCGCCGGTTCGGCGGCGGTTTCCGGTTCGTCCGCGGCCTGCCCAACCTCCGCAAGCTGCCCGATCTCCGGATCTTCGGCGGCGGCTTCACGCCCGCCCGCGATCCGCCTGCCGCCCGGTCCCTCGATGGCGGTGCGCCTGCTTACAGCCTGTCTGGCGCCGGCGTTTTCAGCGGCGGTGCGCACGCGCCCCGTTCCGGTGGTACGCCCGGCCGCAGCCGGGCCGGCGGCGCGCACATCCGTCCGGGCTTCTTTTTCCGGCTTGTTTTCGCCGCCCGCGCTTTCTGCTTCCTGCGGCGCCGCAGCGCTTTCCGGCACCGGCGTTTCAACGCGCCGGGGCCTTCCGGGCCGCCGCCCCGGCACCGTGGGTTTTGCCTTGTCGCTCCGGGCGCTTTCCGCATCCTCCTGATTTTTGCACAGGGCCGCAAACAGCTCGGCTTTTTTCAGTTTTTCATAGCCCGGGATTTTAAAAGCCTTCGCGATTTCCCGCAGTTCCGCTATTTTTTTGGCCTTAAGTGTTGCTTCGTCCATTGTCCTCTCGCCTTTCAATTGGTTTCTGTGGTAAACATCCAGTTGCGGGGGTTTCGCCCCGCTGAATATTTTCGTTAGATCTTAAAACAGGAACCTGCCGAATTAAATTGGTTGAAATATTTGTTTTGATTTGATTTGTCAGGAAGGTGGTGCGCTATAGACGGGCAATTTGAACGGCAGCGGTTTTTCATCCGTGCGCTTATTCGCCGTTTGTATTCACGGCGGCGGTTTCGTCTTCTGCTTCCGTTTCGGTTTCTGATTGCAGCAAATAGATCTCCCGGATCATTTCTTCGATTTTCAATGTGGTGGGATACACATAGTAGGGCGGGTTCGGATCGGCGCGTCCCGGCATCGTATACGTGGAAATGCTGTCCGCGGGCATGCCCGTGACTTTCTGCGCGAGGTAGAGCATCATGCTCATGGGGATGTCCGACATGACGTTTTCCCGGATTGTCGCGGCCAATTGGGGCAGGTTGGACTTCAGCGCCTGCTTGAAGGCTTCTTTCATGAACTCCTGCTGCGCTTTCACCCTGCCCAGATCCGCGTCGATGTAGCCTTTCCTGTAGCGAAGGAACTTTACGGCATCCTCCCCGTTCAGGATCTGCACCCCTTTTTTCAAATTGATGTACAGCGGCGGCTTGTCATAGGGATCCGAATATTTCATGTCAAAGGGAATGTCAACCGTCACGCCGCCGATGGAATCCACGATTTTCTCCACGCCTTGGTATTCGATGACCGCATAGTAATTGATGGGCATCCCCATCAGGACATCGCTGACCGCTATCGCCGAATTCAGCGGATCTTTCCGGTAGGCGGCGTTGATCTTGTCCTCCGCGTCGCCGTTGTAGCCTTTCCGGTGGTAAAACGTGTCCCTGGGAATGGAAATGATGTCCACGTGGCGCGCCTGCGTGTCAAAGCTGACCAGCATGATGGTATCGGTAAGGCCCGATTTGACGCCGAGCAACAGGCAGTTTACCCGCTTTGCCTCCGTGAACGCCTGATAAAAGGGGCTGGTGTTCGGAATGAAATAGTCGAAAGCCTCTTCCAATATGACCATTTCGCCGTCGGGTTCGCCGTCCCCGTCTTCGTCCGCAATGACCCCGCCGAAAGGACGAAAATCCGAAACCGCCGCCATGACAGGCGTCAAGACTGCCGTAAGCACAAGAAAAGCCACAAGAAAAGAGATCCAAAACGTCATCATTTTGCTTTCTTGTCTTTTTTTTCCGTTCTTTGCTGTTTCTGGCGCGCCTTCCGTTTCAGGCGGCGGTGTATTTTTTGTTTTTTTAGCCATAATAGCTCATAGACGGTGCGCGTCAACCGCGCCGCTCCTGTGATTTCCCCCGTATCTCATTCAGTTTATACCTGTTTGACGGAAAAATAAAGATGTTCTGCAAAATAAAATATTAATTTTGCGTTACAGGGCTGGTTACATGCTTTCCGCGTCCGCATCGGGTTCCGGTTCCGGAAGCACGCCGTAAATTCCGTCCACGATGTCCCGGACGGCGTCTTCGTCCACGAACCAGTAAGACGCTCCGTTCACCGTGCTGGATTTTCCGGGCAGGGTGTAATTTTCAATGTTCGCAGGATCCAGCTGCGCGGCATGCACAGCCAGCTTCGCGGCCGCGCCCACCGTCAGGTCGGATTCCACGTTTTCCATGACCGTGCTCACGACCTTCGGCAGGTTCAGGCCTATGGATTTTTTGAAGGCCGCTTTCATGAATTCCTGCTGCGCCCGCGTCCGCCCGATATCCTGGTCCGGGTAGCCGCCGCCGTTGTTGTTCTTCCGGAACCGGAGGAATTTTATGGCGTCCGCCCCGCTCAGCAGTTTTTCGCCCTTCTGGAAGTGGATGTGCAAGGCCGGTTTGTCATATTCGTCGTCGTAATCCATGTTGATGGGAATGTTCACAGTTACGCCGTTAATCGAATCCACGGCCTTTTCAACCGCCTTGTAATCCACCACTGCATAGTAATGGATGGGCATTCCCGTCAGGACTTCTTTGACGGCCTCCGCCGTGCCGATGGCGCGTCCCTTGTAGTAAATGGCGTTGATCTTCCGCTGCGCCGGGGTCGTCGCCTCCTCCCGCTCGTAATAGGTGTCCCTTGGAATGGAGATGATGTCCGCCTTTTGGTTTTCCATGTCGTAGCTGCCGAGCATGATGGTGTCCGTAAGCCCGCCGTTCACCCCCAGCAGGAGGATGTTCACCCGCTTGGATCTCTGAAACATCTCGCTTCTCGGATCCTCCGGATCTAAGACGGGACTCGTGATTTCATCCGGCAGGACCTCGTCTTCGCCGCCCATTACCGGCGCGTCGGAAAGACCCGCAAGTCCGAACGCCGCCGGCACCAGCAGCACGATAAAAACAAGAAGCCCGATCAGGAACGTCGTGCCAAAAACATGCCGTGCATTTTTTTTATCGGCGGCGGCATCGCCGCCGGCAAGGTTCCCGTCTGCCTCCTGCTGCTCCGCCGCTTCCGCTATTTTCGTGCTTTCTTCAAAGGTTCTTCTGGAACGCCGTATCCTCATTTTTCCCCTGTCCTAACTCAAATCAAACCTCCGCCCAAGGAAGGGCGGCACGCCCCCAGATGGACACTAACTACTGGTATTCGAAAAATCCCTTCCCGCTCTTCCTGCCCAGCAGGCCGCCGCGGACCATCTTGCGGAGCAAGGGATGCGGCCGGTATTTGGGATCCCCGAATCCGCTGTAAAGCGACTCCATGATGGCTAAGCACACGTCAAGCCCTATCAGGTCGCCCAACGCCAAGGGGCCTATCGGGTGGCTTGCGCCCAGCTTCATGGCCTCGTCGATGTCCGCCGCCTTTGCGACGCCGTCTGCCAGGATCCCCGCCGCTTCGTTGATCATGGGAACCAGGATCCGGTTCACGACAAAACCGGGCGCCTCCGCCACTTCCACTGGCGTCTTGCCGATGGTCTGCGTCAGATCCAGGATCGTCTTTTTCGTTTCTTCCGACGTGGCAAGCCCCTTGATGATCTCGATGAGCTTCATCATGGGGACCGGGTTGAAGAAATGCATGCCGATGATCTTGTCCGGGCGCCCCGTGACGGAGGCGATTTCCGTGATGGACAGCGCCGACGTGTTGGTTGCGATGATCGTTTCCGGTTTGCACAGCTTATCCAGCTCGACGAAAAGCGCTTTCTTGGATTCCATTTCTTCCGTCGCCGCTTCGATGATCAGATCCGCGTCCGCGACGATAGAAATGTCCGTGGAACCCTTGATCCGGCCCAGGGCTGCGTCTTTGTCCGCCGCGCTGATTTTTTCTTTTGCGACCAACTTGTCTAAATTCTTCGTGACCGCGGCGACGCCGCCGTCCACCGACGTCTGCCGCCTGGCGCGCAGGACGACTTCGAATCCGTTCTGCGCGAGGACCTGGATGATGCCCGCCCCCATTGTGCCTGTTCCCAATACGCCTATCTTTTTCATTTTGTAAATCCTCCTTTGAATTACTGCTGGCTATTATGAATCTTACGTATATATGACCGCCGCGGCACGGGCATAACCCTCTGGGTTTCGCCCGCCCGCAGCCGGTGCATTACTCCGCCAAAAGGCGTTTCATTTCTTTCTTGTACTGTTCCACGCCGGGCTGGTTAAAGGGATCTACGCCCATAAGCCGCCCCGTGAAGGCGCATACGAGTTCGAAGAAATAGATGAGCTGGCCGAATGTGGCAGGCGACAGGTCGGGGATGCCTACCTTGATGACGGGAATGCCCGCCGCCCTGTGCGCCGCGATCACGCCCTCCTTCGCCGCGCGGTTGACCGCGTTCATGCTCTTGCCGGCCAGCAGGGCGTCCGCGCCCGCCGGAACCGTCAGATCCCGCTGCGGCTCTTTCACGTCCAGCACCGTCTCGAAGAAGATCTGCTTTCCTTCCTGAAGGAACTGCCCCATGGAATGCAGATCCGTGCTGAACGAGAGCGCCGCCGGGAAAAGGCCCGTCCCGTCCTTGCCTTCGCTTTCGCCGTGGAGCTGTTTCAGCCATTCGGCAAAATAGAACAGCGCCGGCTCGTACTGCTCGAAGATCTCCACGGTTTTGCCGCTGTCCAGCAAGGCTTTGCGCGTGGCGGCCATCGTTCCGGCGACGGCGCGCAGATCCAGCTCCCCGGCCCTCCGCGCCCCTGCCAGCACCGCTTCGACGTCGATCCCGGCGGCGGCCATCGGCAGCAGCCCCACGGGCGTAAGCACGGAATAGCGTCCCCCTATGTCAGGCGGGATGGAAAAGCTTTCGTAGCCTTCGGCGTCGGCTTCCGCCCGCAAGGTGCCCGCCGAGGGATCCGTGATGGCGTAAATCCGCCCGGCCGCCTCCGCCTTGCCGTATTTTTCGGCCAGAAGCTCTTTCAGCACGGCGAAAGCGATGTTCGGCTCGGTGGTCGTTCCTGACTTTGAAACGACGCAGAGGCTCACGTCCTTCCCCCGGAGCCGGTCTAACAGTTCCGCGTGATAGGTGCCGCTGATGTTCTGCCCCGCGAAAAGAACCTCCGGCGCGCCCGGCTCGGCGCCGTATCGCCCCAAAATTTCCATCGCGGCGCGCGCGCCGAGGTAAGAACCCCCGATGCCGATCACCACCAGCGCCTCGCTCTGCGCCCGGATGCGTCCGGCGGCCTCGCGGATGCGCGCGGTTTCCGCGGCGTTGGCGCGCCCCGGCAGGGTGGCCCAGCCCGTGAAGGCTTCTTTGCCGGAAATCAGGCCCTCATAAATGCCGTCGATTTTTTCCGGCGAAGCGGCGGGCGCGTCCGGGCAGCCCAGAAAATCGACGTTCAGAATCTTTTGCATCTTATTCCTCCTTTCTATAAGGAACTGTCGCGGACAGTCCCTAATCTTCGATGACAACTCCTCTGGTTTCTGTTTTTTTCCGCATAATCTTATAGGACGGCGCCAAGGCATGGAGCCATTCTTTCACCTCTTCGTCTTTTCGTTGCAGCACGTCGCCGTAGACCACCTCCGTCAGCGGTTTTTCGCCTTTCAGGAGCGCGCAGAGGGCATCCGACGGCGGCAGGGGGCGCCCCACGAATATTTTTCCGTGGCTGGTGGGTCTGGCGCCCTCTTCCTCCAGCATCAGTTCTTCGTGCAGTTTTTCCCCCGGACGCAGCTGCGTCACGACGATGTCGATGTCCTCATAAGGCGTGTAGCCGGAGAGCCGCACGACGTTTTCAGCCAGATCCATGATGCGGACCGGCTCGCCCATGTCCAAGATGAACATCTCCCCGCCCTCCGCCATGGCGCCGGCCTGTATGATCAGCTGCACCGCTTCGGGAATGGTCATGAAATAACGGGTCGTGTCCGGGTGCGTCACCGTGACCGGGCCGCCGTTTTCAATCTGCTTCCGGAAGATCGGGATCACGCTGCCGTTGCTCCCCAGCACGTTTCCGAAACGCACCACCGAAAAATGCGTGGTCCGCGCGGTCCTGCTTTTTTCCTGCAGGATCATCTCCGCGATCCGCTTGGTGGCGCCCATGACGTTGGTGGGGTTCACCGCCTTGTCCGTGGAAACCATCACGAACTTCTCCACGGCGAAAGCGTCCGCGAGCTCCACGATGTTGGCCGTGCCAAGGATGTTGTTGACCACCGCTTCCTTGGGGTTAAGCTCCATCAGGGGCACGTGCTTGTGGGCGGCCGCGTGAAAAACCACATGCGGTTTGTATTTTCGGAAGATTTCCTCCATGCGCCGCTTGCTCCGCACCGATCCCACCGTCACTTCGAATTCTATCGCGGGAAACTTGACCTGCATCTCGTTGGCAAGCTCAAATATGGTATTTTCGTAAATGTCCACCGCCACGAGGCGCCGCGGCCGGAACGCGGCGAGCTGCCGGCACAGCTCGGACCCGATGGAACCGCCTCCGCCCGTCACCATGACGATGCGGCTTTCTATGTAGCCGCTGATCTCCCGCAGGTTGACCTGCACGGGGTCCCTGCCCAGAAGGTCTTCTATGTCCACGTCCCGCAGTGTGTTGATGCTTACTGTTTCATTGATCAGGTCAATGAGGCCCGGCAGGATTTTCAGCTTGCACCGGGTCCGGTTGCATTCGTTTACGATTTCCTGGATGTCCTTCTTCGTGGCCGAAGGTATGGCGATGATGATCTCGTCTATGTTGTGGCGGCGCGCCGCCGAGCGGATTTCTTTTCTGCCGCCGCTGATTTTGACGCCGATGATGCGCTGGCCTTTTTTGGAAATGTCGTCGTCGATGGCGGCGACGACCTTCCTGCCGTGTTCGGGGTGGGACTTGATTTCCTTGATCATGGAAGCACCCGCGTCGCCCGCCCCGACCAGCATGACACGGGTGGTGGCAGGCGTGCCGTCCGCGCCCGGCGCCTTGGACTGGAGGATGTTGCGAAGGCTGACCCTGCCCTGGTTCCGCAGTCCGCGCAGCGTCCTGTACAGGATGCGGACGCCCCCGACCAAGAACACGTCCAGGATGAGGCATAGGATATAAACGCCCCTCGGCACAAAATCCTGCGCGAACTGCATAAAGGCGATGGTCGCGAACATGGCCGCCACCATGGTGACGAAAATGCGCAGGATCTCTTCCATGCCCGCGTAGCGCCACAGGCTCTGGTACAGCCCGAGGATGAAGAACACGGCGAGTTTTATCAGGGTGAGGGCAAGGATGTTGTCGGCATAGGCGTAAAAATAGTTCAAAAATATTTCCGATTCAGCGTTGAAATCAGACCGCATAAGATAGGAGAATATGAATGAAACATTTATTGCGACCGCGTCGATTGCGACCAATGCCGCAACGCGGGAATATTTTACCATGGCATCCCTCCCGAAACCCTTTTTTATTCTACCTCTTTTCTGCGCGAAGCGCAAGGGGTTGCGGCAAGGTTGTGCGAAAAGTCGCTACTGTTATGAATCTCAGGTATGTAGAACCGTCGCTACGGGACACCTCTACGCCCTTTGTCGTTGCGAGGAGCGAAGCGACGAAGCAATCCAGTGCCTGTGGATTGCTTCGCTTCGCTCGCAATGACGGAGGATATGACGCCCGCCCCCCAGCTGGGTGATTCGTTCCGTTTGGTGGCGGGAAATGCCGTCACGGCTGGATCTTCTTCGTGACGGTGAGGATGTTGCGGCCGTTTTCGCGGCGGTACTCCATCTGGTCCATCAGTTTCTTGACCAAGAATATGCCCAGCCCGCCGACGGGGCGTTTTTCCGCGCTGAGGCTTATGTCTGGATCCTCTTTCAGCAAGGGGTTGTACGGCACGCCCTCGTCCTGGAAGCGGATGCGCATCCGCAGGGGATCCTCCATCAGTTCATAGCTGACTACGGCGTCCCCGCCCTCAGACCCGTAGGCATACCGGGCGATATTGACGAATATTTCTTCCACCGCCAGGTCGATCTGGATCTGCGTTTCCGGCGGGCACGCACATACCGCCAACGCGCCGTCGATAGGGCTCAAGACCCGATCCAGGTCTTCTGTTTTCGCGGGTACACAAAAAACAGCCATCCGTTTGTCTCTTTTCATTTTGAAATCTATTATTTTATGGTCAGTATTTTTGAAAATCCCACGGCGTTCAGAACCGACATCACCACAGCGTCCACATGGATGATCTCCATCCGGGCGTTTTTGGACGAAGCGGTCTTCTGCCCGATCATCAGTGCCCGTAATCCGGCGCTGCTGACGTACTGCACGTCCGAAAAATCCAGAACGAGCATTTTGGCGGTCTGGAGCGTCTTCACGATCTCATCCTGAAGCTGCGCACTGGTATTGGTGTCCACTCTTCCGGATATGTGCAGGACAGTCTGCGCGCCTTCGGCGCTTGTGGTGATGTTCATAAGCAATCATCCCCTTGCCGGTTTTCTTCCGTAATTATTAATTATGGCTATTGTACCATAAAATATTTCATTTTGCACCTCTTTTTCTGCCGTTGTACCGCAGGGTCAGCATCGTTACGTCGTCGGCTTGTTCCTTGCCGCCGGCGAAACCGTTTATTTCCGCCAGAACGGCCTCCGCGAGGGCCTGCGGCGGCAATTCCCTGTGTTTTTCTGCCGTTTCCAGCAGCCTGTCTTCGCCGAAAAATGCCTCCGCCTCGTTTTCCGCCTCCGTCACCCCGTCCGTATAGAGATAGAGGACGTCGCCCGGCGCCAGAACCGTTTCCCGCTGGGCATAGGACATGCCCTCCATCCCCGCCAGCGCCATGTCCGTCTCCACCGGGAGCCAGGCAAAGCTTTCCCCCTGCCGGATCAGCGGCGGGTTGTGTCCTGCGTTGGCGTAGCGGAAACGCCCGGTCGGCACGTCCAAATAGCCCATAAACGCCGTGACGAACATGCTGGCGTCGTTGTTTTCGCAAAGCATGTTGTTGACAAAGGCGAACACGTCCGCGGGCGCCAGCCCGGACTGGGCGTTGTTTTTCAGCAGCGTCCGGGCGATCACCATGAACAGCGCCGCCGGCACGCTCTTGCCGGACACGTCGGCGATCACCACCGCCAGCGTCTTTTCGTCCACGAAAAAGAAATCGTAAAAATCGCCGCCGACCTCCCTTGCCGGAAGCATGCAGGCGTAGACGTCAAATTCCGGGCGCTCCGGGACAGCGGGGAAGATGGAGGGCAGCATGGACGTCTGGATCTGCATGGCCACGTTGAGCTCCGCGCCGATCCGTTCTTTTTCCGCCGTGATCTGCCGGATGTTGGCGACCATGGTGTTGAAGGTGGAAGCCAGCCGTTCCACCTCGTCCCCCGTCCGCACCGTCAGCACATGTTCCAGATCCCCGGCGCCGATGATCTCGGCGCCCTGGGTCAGGGTCAGGATGGGGCTTGCGATCCGCCGCGCCAGTTTTTTTGCGATGAGCGCCGCAGCGGAAATCACCGCCAGAAGCAGCACGGCCAGCAGCAGCGCGAACATCCGGATGCTCTTGTCCATCCGCCCCGATGTGTCCTGCGACATGCTCACAAGATCCCGGTGGATCCGGGTGGCGCGTTCCGTCATATAGTCCGCCGCGCAGACGTACACCAGCCGCCAGTCCGTCAGCTCCACGGACGCCCATGTGATGTACAGGTCGCTGCCGCCGTCCCGGACGCGGTTGGTGCCGCCGGGCTTCGCCCGGACTTCGTCCCAAAACACGGGCAGCTCGTCCTTGTTGTCCTCCGTCAGGCCGGGTGCCGCGATGACGTCCTCTGTTCCGAACAGGACAAAATAGGCGCCGTCCACAAGGCCGGCATTGAGCCGCTCCGTGATTTCCCCGACAAGAATGTCGAATCCGAGCGCACCCGCGAAGCCGCCGTCCGGGCTGTAGATGGGCATGCTGACGCTAAGGCACAGACCCCGTCCCAGGAGATCGTCATAGGCGTTGGACACATACAGCGTGTCCTTCTCCTTCGCTTCGGCATACCAGGGGCGCTCCATGGCGGGCGGGAGTTCCCCCAAGGCCGCTTTTTTCGCGGCGTCCCCGTCAAAATGGATATTCTGGCCGGTGGCGGTGCACAGATAAATCGTGCTGATGGCCGAGTTGCATTCCATGACGTATTGGCAAAGCGGCGCCGCGTTGCCCAAGAGCCAGGTTTCTTCCTGAAGCCCTGATTTTTC
>JAITOE010000079.1 GCA_031290135.1 Eubacteriales Family XIII. Incertae Sedis bacterium | reverse complement strand
AATGGTCTCGCTCTATTTCCTGCCGCAGGCATGAAATAGCTAAGCGAACCTTTTGCGGGCAGCTTTGCTGCCGCAGATGCCTCTTCTCCGAGAAATCCCGACGTGCCACCCTTTCTTGGTCGGATGTTTGAATTGTTTGAATAGTAACGAAAGCGTAAAGCGTCAACATTTTAACCGAAAATAGTATTAAGGGCTTGAAATCTGTTTGAATTTATGATACATTGTATCTTGTGTCCAAGCTTTCAGCACGGGCGCAACCATAGACACGGAGGAGTCGCTTAGTTTGGCTTAGGGCGCACGATTGGAAATCGTGTAGGCGTTAATAGCGCCTCGAGAGTTCGAATCTCTCCTCCTCCGCCACATAGAAACTACCATCTATCGATAAAAGCGATTTTATCGGTAGGTGGTTTTTCATTTTGCTCAGAAGCCGTGTTTGCAGGGGTTTGAGGTGTAAGCCATCGAAAGATAGCCGCCGATATCCCATCAAGCGAAGGGAGGGGAATTAAAGATGATGCGCAATCCCAGACCGATTTCACCTGCTGAATACCCATTGCTGGCAGACTTCCTCTACCACGCTATCTTCATCCCGCCTGGCACAGAGCCGGCGCCGCGCGAGGTGATAGAGAAACCTGAAATTGCCGTTTACATAGATGGCTTTGGCAGCCAAAAGGGTGACACCGGTGTTTTGTCTGTGCAAGAAAATAAAATAGTCGGCGCGGCGTGGACGCGGATTATTCCCGCCTTTGGCCGCATAGACGATGAAACGCCGGAACTTGCCATCTCCGTTCTGCCGGAATATCGCGGACAAGGCACCGGCACAGAGCTGCTGAAAGCGCTGTTTGAAAAATTGTCCGAACAGGGCTACCGGCAAACTTCGCTGTCCGTCCAGAAAGAGAACCCTGCATTGCGCCTGTATCAGCGGATGGGCTATAAAACCGTCCGTGAAAACGACGAGGATTATATTATGGTACGAAGTCTGAAAGAGGAAATGCGGGGTACAAACGATGGAATGTGCGCGAAAGCCGCCGCCGTTCAAACCAGCTTGCCGGTCATCGCCGCAAGGTAAAGCGGAATATTCGTGATGCCGCCGTCCAGGGTCGGGTTCACGCACCATAGGGAGATATAGGGAGCTACGCACAAATTTTTTACGTACACATATTGACGTTACGTAAAATTACGCGTATAATTGTATCTGGGAAGCGAGACGCGCCATGAGACCGCAGGAATTCGTAAAACTTATAAAAAAGAACGGCTTCACGCTTGATCACCATGGGACGAACCATGATTTTTATAAAAACGGATCGGCGATAGTGATGGTTGAACGGCATAACAAGGAGATACACCCCAAGACGTTGGGCAGGATGATGAAGGACGCAGGGTTGAAATAACCCTGGCATCCCGGACGCATCGAAAGGAGCAGACCCATGAAATATGTATACCCGGTTGTTTTTTCCCCTGACGCGGACGGGTTCTGCGTGTACGCCCCGGATCTGCCGGGCTGCGTGACGGAAGCTGCGGACTACGCCGACGGGATCGGCAAGATCCGCGAAGGGCTTTGCGGGATGCTGTACATCCTGGAGCGGGACGGGATGCCGGTTCCGCTTCCGAGCGACCCGCTAGCCGTGGAGCGCGAAGCGGACGACCTTGTTTCGCTCGTTGACATTGACACGGACGCCTACAAACGCCGCGTCGGCTCGCGGGCCGTCCGCCGCACCATCAGCATACCTGAATGGATGGACGATCTGGCATCGCAGACAGGCGTGAGCCTGTCGCAAATCACACAGGAAGCGCTGCGCCGGCACCTGCACGTTTAAACTCGTGGCGGCACAACAAAGCGGTAACTCCATGCCTAAAGGCAGGGGAAAGCCGCCGCCGTTCAAACCAGCTTGCCGGTCATCGCCGCAAGGTAAAGCGGAATATTCGTGATGCCGCCGTCCGTGACATAGCCCCGCTTGGAAAAGCGGACGGCAGTCTGCGGCTGGCGGTTTTTAATGTACGCCTTGAAGCTGGACGCGGATTTGTCCTCGCCGCCCTTGACCTCCACCGGAATAATCTCCACGCCGTTTTGGAGCAGAAAATCAATCTCCCCTCGCCCTTTCGCAAAGAAACAAGGCGGGGCTTCAAACTGCCCATGAAGCTGCTGCAGCACGAAGTTTTCCGTCAGTGCGCCCTTGAACTGATAATCGCTTTTCAGCAGAATGGCAGCGTTGTCGATGGCGGCCATGTGTTTCAGCAATCCGGTGTCAAACAGAAAGAGCTTGAAATAGCCGGTCTCTTCAAACGCTTTCAGCGGATGCTCCGGTTTGGATACGTTATAGACACGATTGAGCATCCCCGCCGACACCAGCCACTCGATAGCCTCCTCAAACTCCCGCGCCCTCGCGCCCTCTTTGATACAGCCGTAGATGAATTTCTCGTTTTCCTTGCCGAGTTGGGAAACAATGCTGCGGAACACCATCAGAATCCGCCCGGAATGGATTTTGCCATTGTGCTTGGAGAAATCGTTCTCATAGATGGTCACAAGCTCGTCCTGAATCTGCCGGATGCGCCGCGGGTCTTTGTATTGCACCCAAGACGCCACACATTCGGGCAGGCCGCCGATAATGAGGTAATAGTTATACGCCTCCAGCAACCGGCTGTGGAAAATCTCCTCAATCCGCTGTTCCCTTTGGATTTGGGCGTAATAGCCATAGAGCGGCTCGTCTACGGCGGCAAGGAACTCATCAAAGAACAGTGGCTGCACGTCAATCAGATTGACCTGGCCCACCGGATAGGATTTCGGACTCGCCAGCAGCGTACCGAGCAGGCTCCCCGCCGCGATGACATGATACTTGCCAGCTTTTTCCCGGAAGTATTTTAGTGCGTTCAGGGCCGCTGAACATTCCTGGATTTCATCGAAGAGAATCAAAGTGGTCTCCGGATCAATTTTTTGGTCGGCCAGCACTCCCAGCAAATCAATGATGCGCTGCGGATTTTTGTTGGCTTCAAAGATGGATGCAAGCTGATCCTCTTCGTCAAAGTTGAAATAGACATAGTTTTGATACTGCGTCCTGCCAAACTCGTGCATCAGCCAAGTCTTGCCGACCTGCCTTGCGCCCTTTAATATCAAGGGTTTTCGCTCTGGGTCGCTTTTCCAGGCGATGAGCTTATCCCAAACATTCCGTTTCAAAATACACGCCTCCTGAAAATGCCGATAATTTAACATAACACAAAATTGTACGGTTCGCAAGGGTCAAATTACACGTTTTTGCAGTTTATTTTGCGACAAATTACACGTTATTGCAGAAAGCGGGGCGAACCAAGCATCCAATTTATCATTTTTACAGAAACAGCTTGACGGCTTTTATGGACTTTTATGGGCTTTTATGGTGATCTCTGCTTGCGGGCATAAAAATATCGTGCTATAATGTTGCTGTAAATGAATAAAATCGGCATCCAAGATTTTATTTTTGGAAGCAGGCTGACGGGGTAAAGCATGAGGACGATGCCGGACACAGCAGCTGGTTTTTAGCATTATAGAGCGAAAGTGAGCTGATCCGGCTGGACAGCGTGGATTCGCAAATCCGGAACATGCCGTAAAGAATGAAGCGGGAACCGTCCCCGTGCGCTTCTGCTCTGTACGAAAGATTTGGAGGAAAACGTGAACGCTAATAAATTAACAATTCAAAAATTAAACAGCACCGCCATCAAAAACATCGCCGTAGTCCTTATGGTTTGCGACCACATCCATCAGATGTTCGAACCGGCGGGGGCGCCGGTCTGGCTGACCTGGCTTGGACGGCCTGTGTTCATCCTGTTTCTTTTCGCCGCTGCGGAGGGCTTCCATTACACGCGCAGCAAGAAAAAATACCTGCTGCATATGTTTTACGCCTCTGTCGCGATGACGATAATCACGTTCATAACGCAGACGGTTTTGCCGAATGACAATGTCGTCCTGATGAATAACGCCTTCGCCACATTTTTGGTCGCGGGCATTTACATGCTGATATGGGATCGGTTCCTGTCCGCCGTCAAAGCGAAAAACGTCGGCAGGTCCGTCGTGTCCGCGCTGCTTGTATTGCTTCCGGTCATAGCGGCCGCACCCTTTTTTCTCTTGGCTTCGTATATCAGCAATTCGGATGCGGGGATGACTTGGGTCACGAGAATCCTGATGATGGTAACGATGGTCATCCCGAACGTTTTCACGGTGGAGGGCGGCGCCGTAATGGTGGCCGCCGGCGTTGTTTTCTATGTGCTTCGCGAATGGCGGTGGGCGCAGGTCGCGTTTTTGGCCTTGCTTAGCGTCGCCATGTTCATTACAAACAAAGACGCGAATTTGCAATGGCTCATGATCGCCGCCGCCGTCCCGATGCTCATGTACAACGGCGAAAAAGGACGCGGGATGAAAAATTTCTTCTATATTTTCTATCCGGCTCACATCGTTGTTTTATATGTGGCGGCGACGTTGGCAGCGTAGCGGCGCCCGCGTCACCTGCGGGCCGCGCAAGCAATCCGGTGGATGCGTCATAACCCGCTGGTCGGGTCGCTGACGCTACGTCCTTTGTCGTTGCGAGGAGCGAAGCGACGAAGCAATCCAGTGCCTGTGGATTGCTTCGCGTTGCTCGCAATGACGGAGGCTCCCGCCTCGCGGCGATGATCATCCTCCGGGCGGCTTCGCTTGCGCGGCGCATGCCCTTTTCGCGCATATCAAAAAGGCGGCCTTTTTCAGAAGACCGCCTTTCCTGCGTTCCGTTCCTACGTCATTCTGGGCTTGTCCCAGAATCCATGCTTTACCGCTTGCGCATGGATCCCGGTGCGCCGCCGGGTTTATGCCTCGACGATCACCGCCGTGCCTTGCCCGCCGCCGATGCAAAGGGTAGCAAGCCCGTATTTCGCCTTCTGGCGCTGCATTTCGTAGATCAGCGAGATGAGGATCCGCGCGCCGGACGCGCCGATCGGGTGGCCCAGCGCAATCGCGCCGCCGTTCACGTTAACCTTCGAAAGGTCGAATTTCAAATCCTTGGCGACCGCGACGCACTGTGCCGCGAAAGCCTCGTTGGCTTCTATCACGTCCAGGTCGCCCACGCCGATCCCGGCTTTCGCCAGCGCCTTGTTCGTGGCTTCTACCGGGCCGATGCCCATGATGGCGGGATCGACGCCCGCGGAGGCGTAGCCCTTGATGCTGCAAAGCGGTTTAATGCCGAGCTGATCCGCCTTTTCTTTGGACATGACCACCAGGGCGGCCGCGCTGTCGTTGATGCCGGAAGAGTTGGCGGCGGTCACGACGCCGTCTTTCTTGAACGCCGGCTTCAGCTTGCCGATGCCTTCCGCGGTCGTGCCCGCCTTCGGGAACTCATCCGTATCGAAGATGATGGGATCGCCCTTTCTTTGCGGGATCTCCACGGGGAGGATTTCATCCTTGAATTTGCCGGCCTTGATGGCGGCCACCGCCTTGTTCTGGGAACCGGCCGAGAAAGCATCCAATTCCTCGCGGGTAAGCCCCCATCGTTCGGCTACGTTCTCCGCCGTTATGCCCATGTGGTAATCGTTGAAAGCGTCCGTAAGCCCGTCCTTGACCATGATGTCGATCAGCTTCACGTCGCCCATCCGGGCGCCCCAGCGGGCGGATGGCGACACATAACCCGAAGCGCTCATATTTTCCGTTCCGCCTGCCACGACAATGTCGGCGTCGCCGGCCTTGATGATCTGCGCCGCCAGCGAAACGGAGCGCAGGCCGGAACCGCAGACCTTGTTTAAGGTCAGCGAGGGGACCTTGTCGGGAATGCCCGACGCGATGGAAACCTGGCGTGCGACGTTCTGCCCCAGGCCGCCCTGAAGCACATTTCCGAAAATCAGTTCATCGACGGACGCGGGATCCACGCCCGCCCGGCGCAGGGCTTCTTTCACCACGAGCCCACCCAGCTTTGCGGCAGGAACATCCTTCAGCGATCCGCCAAAACTTCCGATTGCAGTTCTCACCGCACTTACAATAACCACATCTCTCATTTGCAGGTCCTCCTTTAATTTTACACGCGCATACCGGGATGCCGCAAAAAAGCATACGGCGCCCCAACAAAAACAGAACAATTCGCATAGCATTGTATATGTTAATCATATCATAGTGCCAAAAAAAGACAAGCAAAAGAAAAATATTGCGAATATTCGCACTATTTAAACCGCACCCGGATGTTGTTGCAATTTTTTGGGAAAAGAAGTATAATGCAAACATAAAACAGCATGGGCGTGTCCCCCGTCATTGCGAGCGTAGCGAAGCAATCCAGCGCATATGAATGGTTGCGCCCGGTCTGTGACGGCCCGGACATACCCAGGCTCCATAACAATTACCAATTACCTAAAATGTTTCCTCACAGGGCAGGGAAATGCAGGATGAATTTGGCAGAACCATAGACTATATGCGAATATCCGTCACCGACAGATGCAACCTGCGGTGTCTGTATTGCATGCCGGAAACCGGCGTGGAAAACATCGGACATGACCAGATCCTGCGCTTTGAGGAAATTGAGCGCGTCGTCCGCGCCGCGGCCGCATTGGGATTCCGCAAATTCCGCCTGACGGGCGGGGAACCGCTGGTCCGGAACGGCATCCTGCGTCTGGTGGAAAAACTGGCGGACATAGAAGGCGTGGAAGACCTGACCATGACCACCAACGGCGTTTTGCTGGATAAAATGGCCGCAAAGCTGAAAGCCGCAGGGCTGAAACGCATCAATGTCAGCTTGGACACGCTGCGGCCGGAGCGGTTTCGCGCGATCACGCGCGGCGGGGAAATAAGCGCCGTCCTGCGCGGGATCCAGGCGGCCGAGGACGCGGGGCTTGCCCCGGTCCGCCTGAACGTCGTGGCGCTGCACGGCTTTAACGACGATGAAATACTGGATTTCGCGGAAATCACAAAGAAAAAACCTTTCGACATACGTTTCATAGAGCTGATGCCCATCGGGTCCACCGGGGAGCGGGGACAGTTCATCTCGACGCAGGACATCCGCAAGGCCTTATGGGAATACATCCCGCTTGTGGACCGGACCGGCGTCGCGGAATACGTCCGGTATCCGGGCGCGCCGGGCCGCGTGGGGCTGATCAGCCCCATCAGCAGCCATTTTTGCGGCAGCTGCAATAAAATCCGGCTGACTGCCGACGGGAAGATCAAAACCTGCCTGCATTCAAACCGCGAAGTGGATATCCGGCCGGCCCTGCGGGAAAACGACGGCGCCAGCCTGCTTAACGTGCTGGAAAAGGCAGTCCGCGAAAAAGAGGAGCGGCACTATATCAATGAGGGGGAAGCCCCGGTCGCGCGGGGCATGAACAAGATCGGAGGGTGACATGGCGGGGGACGGAGACGGCCTGACCCATATCGACGCAAGCGGCAGGCCCCGCATGGTGGATGTGGGCGAAAAAGCGGACACGAAGCGGTTCGCCGTGGCAAAAGGGAGCATTTACATGAAGCCCGAAACGCTGCGGCGCATCCTGTCGGGCGGCGCCGAAAAAGGAGACGTGCTTTCGGTGGCGCAGACCGCCGGCATCATGGCGGCGAAAAACACCGCGCGCGCCATTCCCATGTGCCATAATATTTTGATCAGCGGCGTGGAAATGCAATTCACGCCCGACGAGGAACATTCTGCGGTCCACATTGAGGCCAGCGCCTCCACCGTCGGCAAAACGGGCATAGAAATGGAATCCCTCCACGCGGTTTCCGTGGCGGCCCTGACGATTTACGACATGTGCAAGGCGGTGGACAGGGGAATGCGGATCACGGATATCCGCCTGCACCGCAAAGAGGGCGGAAAGTCCGGTTTATACGAGGAGTGACGAATATGGAAAAAGGCAAAGTTTTGTCGCTGAACATCAGCGACCGCACCGGCGTGGTCAAGCACCCGGTGGACGCGGCGGAAGTAACGCCCGGCGGGGTGAAAGAGGACGCGCATTTTGGGCTAAGCGACATAAAAGAAGTGAGCCTGCTGGCGGACGAGAGCGTCGATAAAATGCGGGCGCACGGGCTGACGCTAAAAGCCGGCGCCTTTGCGGAAAACATCACGACCAGCGGCGTTGACCTGAAATCCCTTCCGGTGGGGACGCGGCTCAGCATAGGCGACAGCCTCCACGAGGTTTCGCAGATCGGGAAAGAGTGCCATCAGGGATGCAGCATCAAACAGCAGACAGGCACCTGCGTGATGCCGACGGAGGGCATTTTCACGAAAGTCATACAAGGCGGGACCATCCGGCCGGGGGACGAAATCACGGTGCTGGCGGAATAAACCCGTTGAGGGGCGGGCGTCACCTCCGTCATGGCGAGGAGCGAAGCGCCGAAGCAACCCATATGTAGCTGGATTGCTTCGCTCCGCTCGCAACGACGGAGGAACATGGGGGCAATCGGCAGTCAATTCGCTTCCGTCTTCCGTGTTACTATTCAAACATCCGCCCAAGAAAGGGTGGCACGTCGGGATTTCTCGGAGAAGAGGCATCCCGACGTACTTCTTGGCCGCCGTTAGCGACAGAGCCTCCCCTCGCGTTCCCCGTGGAGCGGCGCTGGTGTTATCCGCCCGGTATGTCGGGTTTGCCTTTCGAAGAGACATCCCGGCGGGACTGCCCCCCAGACGGACACACCTTTGAATAGTAACTCTTCCGTCAGCCAATTCATGGCGCTTCGGGCAAAAATGCTTGACGAATTTCATTTATATGGTATAATAGCCACAGTGCCATAAATGACAAGCATTTATGGGTAGGTAGTAAGTGCGGCCGGTTCAAAAATCACCGCGCGGCGTGCTAACGTGGCTCAATGGTAGAGCAGCGCATTCGTAATGCGCAGGTTGTGGGTTCGATTCCCACCGTTAGCTCCAAAGAACATCCCCGTCCGCCAAATGGCTGGCGGGGATGTTTGCAAATTGAACGGACGGCGCACATTCCCCTGCCTTTAGGCATGGGGTTGCCGCTTTACTAAGCTGCCATGGGCTGCTGCGAGGTGAATGCATGCCCCCCTGCCGCGCAACGGTCAGGTTTTCGCCGCGTCTGCGCTTTTCGCCAGAAAATCAAAATCTTCCGTGTTGTAGAAAACTTCATCAAGGGTGGCGCGCACGATCAGGCGGTGGTCGGCGACCCCGATGGGGGTGCAGGTGGTCAGGGTGAGGCAGCTGTAGCCTTGGCTGTATATCTGGCTCCAGTCATTTTCCTCCACCGTCACCATGAACGTGTAGGCGTAGCGGTATATTTTATCGCTGTCGCAAAGGTAGAAATAGTCCCCGGATTTCAGTTCGTCCAGATAGTAAAACCAGCTTACGGTGGGCTTTCCGGCCCGGTATCCGTTCCGGTGGGCGGCGATGCTGACGTTGCGGTTCCCCCGTCCCGGAAGCTGCGCGACTTCATAGAGGCAGGGGCCTTTCAGCAGGGTGTTCGCGTCCGTGCCGTTATATACGGGCGCGTCGATGCTCAGGATCGGTATCACGAGCCGCAGATCCGCGCTTTTGTAAAGCTGGCGTTCGGGCGTCGCAAAAAGCTTTCCGGCGGGCAGTTCGTCGGCTGGGTCAGGCTGGCCGTCGTCCGGGTAAAGGACGCCCGGCATGGCGTCGGCGGTCATTTTCATCACGGGCGAATCCGAAGTAATCAGGGTCGTGGGCGCTTCCGGCACTGGCGTAAAATAGTCCCGGAGGCCGTAGTAGGCCGTAAAAACGGCGGAACACAGAAACAGGACGGCCAAAATGAGCAGCAACAGGCGCCGCTTCCTTTTCAGGCGGTCAGAAAAGCGCAGGCGCCGCGTCGGGGGCGTCGGTTTCGGCGGTTCCGCCAGCAGCTCCGCCAATTCCGGCTGCAAGCCGGTTCGTTGCTCCGCATGTGCGTCGGGAAGCATAGAATTTCCTCCGGGGTAATATTATATCAGCAGGGTAATTATCACAAATGTATCACAAAAATATCGTAAAGTACCATTAGATGCTCGCCTTTCGGTATCATAAATATTATACATCAACGAACCGCCAAGGGCAATCACCACTTTAGCTGCGTTGCTGCCCCTGTGAATCCTGCGAATCAACGTCAATATACGGTTGTGTAAAAAACATAAAAAAATATAAGAATATACAAATACTATCGATAATATTTACGGAAAAGTCAAAATGTGACCCAACTGTGACCCAAAACAGGTATACTAATAATATATGGAAAGTGTGGAGGCTGTGAGGGGTGGTGAATTCAAAATAATGGCGAACCTAACCGGAAAAAAAGGAACGTTTGTGGTTCAGATATTAAACCAGCAAAACGCGACTTGGCAGGGAACCGTCAACTGGATGGAAGAAAAGGAAACGCAGCCGTTCAGGAGTCTGTTGGAATTAATCAGGCTGATGGACAGTGCGCTGGAAAGCGAGAATGCGGAATCAGACGCGGAATCATAAGCCAAATTATAACGTATCAGTAAAAAATTTCGACTGTAGAATTTTTTTAAGTCTGCGCGTTTCAACGAAGTTATAAAATTCCAAACGATTTGCTCAATGTCGTTGCAGAAATTGAAGCGGCAGGGGCAGCGGGCGGCATGCCGGCCGTCAAAGGGGAAGAAAAAACACGCTGTTGCCGACGCGGTTAATGGCGAATAAATAAGATAGCAGGGTCACAAGACGCCGGGGTCACAGACACCCGGCGTTTTTTATATGACATCCGTGGATCCATGATAATGGACAATAACCGAAGATAAAAAACCCAAATCCGCAAGTTGATAACAGAAAAAACACGAAAAGTGACCAAAGTGTGACCGGACAAATTCGAGCCCATTCTCGCAAGGGCTTGATTTTATGCCAATTCTGCGGTGCCGCTAACATAAAGTGACATAATAGTGATTGAAAAGAAAAAAAGAGTTTTAATTTAAAAATTTATGGCAAAAAATGCGAAAAGTCACAAAAGTGTGACTGAATCCAAGTATAATAATATCATAGTGTCACCAAACTTATGCATTATTGTATCGATAAAGCAAAAGTGTGATCGGACGCGTGAAAAGCTTGCGTGGCACGAAAGGGGGGTGGCTTCATATGACGAGAGAAACATTTTTGGTTCAGGTTCTGAATTGGCAGAACGCGACTTGGCAGGGCACAATCAACTGGATAGAGAGGCAAGAAACACAGCCTTTCCGAAGCCTGCTGGAAATGATCAAGCTGATGGACAGCGCACTGGAGGACGAAGGCGAGAGGCGCGAGTGGCCAGGGGAACGCGCGGAGAAAGGAGAATACGGAAGACGGGCGAAAACAGGTTCCAAAAGGGAGCGGGAAAAGAAGGCACGGCGTACCAAGCTTTCAGATGAAGGGGGTAATTGAAAATGGTAAAAATGATAACGGGGCTGAGCAAGAGGACTTTGGCCGTTGTAGTCGCCGTCGCGCTGGTCTTCGGGACATTCCCGGCGGCGGCTTTCGCGGATGCCGACCCTGTCCCCGGCCAAATCAAAAATGCGGGCGGGGACGTGCTTTATGACGAGAATGGTGCCGTAGTGACAGATCCGGCCAAGGCCTGGGTGCAGGTCTCCAAAACCATCGAAGACAGGCAGTCGCAAGGCGACGATTCGCTTTTGGGGGAGAACGAATTCGAGATTACCTTGGGCGTGAAGACCCGGATGGACGTGAAGAACCAGACGTTTTCCGAAGACGCGGCGGTTACCGTCGTGTTTGACCAGTCCTATTCCATGCTGTATGATGCCAGAAAAGTGATAACGAATGCCAGCAACTACACCGCTTCCCGCATGTACGCGGCCAAGGAAGCGGCCATAGCGTTCCTTGACACCTACAAGGTGGTTTCCGAACCTGCCGCCGGAGCCGCAAAGGCGAAGCGCTGGTTTGCTTTAGTCACGTTCGACCTCGGTGCCAAGGCCATTGCCTTGAACGGCGCCGGCGCCTATTGGGTGGACGTCGCCACGGACACGGGGTATAACGCCGCCAAAACAGCCATATTAGGTTCGGCCGGCACAAATGTCATCAATGCGGGCATCGTTGCCAGCTCCGCTACTGCCGGGACAAACATAGAAGCGGGCCTGGCAGTAGCGCGCAACCTGCTGCGTTACGGAACCGGCGTGACAACGGCGCTGCCTGACGGCGCCAACATCCAAAACAGGAACGTAATCCTGTTCACGGACGGCGAAAGCGACAGATACGGCACCTACCCGGCAAGCAACACCAACCTTACCATTGCGAACGCAAGCGCTACCAACAATTCCGCCACAACAAACAAGACAAACTGCACGGCCAGGGTCAGCGAAATCAAATCAGGCGCCACAGGCGCTGCCGGCCGCTATTCCGCTTCCGTATACGCCATCAACTACGGCGACAGCGATGCGGCGTGGCTGGAGGGCATCGGCGCGGACGTCCGGAGCGGCGCCGACCTCACCAAAGTTTTCGAGGACATTGCCAGGGACATCAAAACCTTTGCCCAGGCGTGGATCGTCACGGATCCCATGGGCGGGCATATCGTGTGGGACAGCAAAAACGCGCTGGACGAAAGCGTGACGGGCACAGGCGATCTTAGGCAGAGCTTTGCGGGCGGAGTCCTCAAATGGATCCTGCAGGATGCCGCCGCCACCAAGAACACAAAACCCGGAGACGCGTTCAACGGCTGGTATGAATACACGCCCTTCACCTATAAGGTGACCTTGGATAACCTCTATGAAGGCTTTACGGCAGACGATGTGGTTGCTGCCAACGGCGCGGCGGCGCTTTCCTACATCATCATTGAGAACGATAAGCCCAAGACGTCCGCCGCAGTCCTCGCGCCTTTCGCCGTCCCAAGAGTCAACGGCTTCACGGGCGAGCTGACTTTCACAAAGAAGGACGCCAACACCGGCGAACCCGTCAAAGACGCGGCGTTCACGCTCTTCACGGAGTCCGGCAGCAGCCCCAAAACCCTTACCGGCAGCTCTGACGAAAACGGCGTCGTGACCTTCGAAGACATCCCGTCCGGCCACAAATACACGCTGGAAGAAACCGACGCGCCGGAGCCTTACGACGCGGACAGCGCAAATGAAAAGAATTACAGCGTCAATGTGGCGTATGGCGCGGCGACGCTGCTGTCTAACGGCGTGGCTGTCGAAAAGAGCGGCGGCTATGTCATCAAAAACAGCAAGCTGGCCGGCGAAACGTCCCTCACCGTCACAAAGCATTGGCTGGATCCCGCAGGGACTTCCGCGAACGACCGCACGAAATCGGATGCTTATGTGACCTTGTTCCGGTATGAAGAGGGGAGTTCAGCGGACAGCGCCCGCCCGGCAGAGGGCGTCGCCCCGGTAAAACTCACGGGCGCGCAGGACCAGGCAATCAAATTTGAAAAACTTCCCGCGCGGAACATCGAAAACGGCAAAACTTACATCTATACAGCAAAGGAAACCGACAAGGACGGCAACGTCGTCGATCCCGACGGCTATGTGTCCGCATATGAAGCATCAAGCGGAACGATCACAAACCTCCGCACGGCTTCGGACAAGTCGATCACCGTCAAAAAAGAAGGTGATAGTCGTAAACCGTCTTGATTTCACAGAGTCAGCAAATTAGCAGATTGGGTGTGAGCGATTGTATTCACCGTACCGCTTTGGGATGTCATCAACTCGAAAATGTCGTCAAC
>JAITOE010000077.1 GCA_031290135.1 Eubacteriales Family XIII. Incertae Sedis bacterium | reverse complement strand
TTTCATAAGTTGCTTGAGAAACCGGTTTTTTGCTATCCGGTTTTGAGACACCTTCCAGCTCCAGCGGCGCCTTGCCTTCAATCAGATCCCTGGATCTCTTCGCTGCCAAAATGACCAGCGTATAACGGCTGTCCGTTCTTTCAGTAATTCGATTTATTGGTGGATACAGCATGTGATTCCCTCCTCTTCATAAGTCCGGATCAGCGCTTCCGCATCCTCCGCCACCCGCGCGCGCGCGGCTTCGATGATGGCTTCCATGCGGTTTACCGCTGTTTCCAGACGTTCATTAACAATATAATAATCATATCCGCCGATGCAGCCGATCTCCCGCAGCGCCTTCCCCAGCCGCAGGTCTATGGATTTTTCCGTGTCCGCGGCCCGGCCCGTGATGCGCTTCCGCAGTTCTTCCATGGAAGGCGGCAGTATGAAGACAAAAACGCCGTCCGGGCAATGTTCCTTTATCTTCATCGCGCCTTGGACGTCGATTTCCAGCACGACGTCTTCTCCTGCGTCCAACCTTTCGGCCACCGGGGTTTTCGGCGTGCCGTAATAGTTTCCGTATACCTCGGCGTATTCCAGAAAACCGCCTTCGGAAACGGTCCGCTCAAACGCTTCCTTGGAAACAAAAATGTAATCCTTGCCGTCCGATTCCCCATGGCGCGGCGGCCTGGTTGTCATGGACACGGACAGAAACACCTGCCCCCGCCCGGCCAGTTCATCGCATATTGTGCCTTTCCCAACAGCCGACGGTCCTGAAACAACAAAAAGTGTGCCTTTTTTAGTCATACACATCCCCTTTGTAGTAATATATAGGATACACCCATTTCCGTAAAAATTCAATGCTTATTCTGATTTTGCTTATTCTATATTTTGTATCTGCTCCCGGATCTTCTCCACTTCGCTTTTCATTTCCAGCACAAAGCCCGTCACGCGGATGTCGTTTGCCTTGGATCCGATCGTGTTCGCCTCCCGGTTGAGTTCCTGGACAAGGAAGTCCAATTTTTTGCCGTTCGCTTTTTCCTTTTCCGACAGGATGCTTTCCAGCTGCGAAAGGTGGCTCCGCAGCCGGACGATTTCCTCCGTGATGTTCGCCTTGTCCGCGAACAGGGCCGCCTCCACTGCGATGCGTTCTTCGGGGATCTCCGCCGTCCCGCCCAGCAGATCCTTTATGCGTTCCCTGAGTTTTTCCGCATAGCCGCGGATGATGTCCGGGGCGAAGGTTTCGATTTCTTCCGTGTAGCCCGCCAGAAGCCCCGCCCTGTGGAGGATGTCCTCCGCAAGCTTACCGCCTTCGGTGCGCCGCATCTCGTCAAACTGCCCCGCTGCCGCCCGCAGCGCCGTTTCCAGCGTCTTTAAAAGGCTTTCTTCCTCTTCGACGTCGGGAAGCTGCCGCATTACGTCTGGCATGCCCGCGAGAAGCGCCAGGTCGATGTCCCCTTGCAGTTCCAGGCTTTCCTGTAATTCTTTCAGGTTTGCGTAATACTGTTTTGCGGCCGACAGGTTCAGCTTGATCCGGGAATCATCTCCCGCGACGTTATCAACGATGATGTTGATTTCAACCTTGCCCCTGTGAACCGTCTCCCGCGCCACCGCTTTCAGGCGTTCCTCTGCGAACGCGTATTTTCGGGGGATTTTCACGGAAATTTCGCAATACCGGTGGTTGACCGATTTCATTTCCGCCAGCGCCGTCCTGCTCCCGTCCGAAAACTCCCCCCGGCCGAAGCCGGTCATGCTTTTTATCATAAGGCCTCCCTGATACTCCCCGTCCCTTGCAATTTTCGTCCGGTTCCTATATTATAGTATAAACAAAGGAAAATTTCACCTGTTTTTTTAGGAGCTTGTTTTTTTAGGAGGCCCCATGCCATTTGACGGAATTGTGATTTCCGCCCTTGCGTCGCAGCTGTCCGCGCGGCTGCTCGGCGGAAAAATCGAGAAAATTTACCAGCCCGAATCCGACGAACTGCTTTTTCACGTCACCGCGCAAAAGGAAAAGCACAAGCTGTTTCTCTCCTCAAACAGCGCCAACCCCCGCGTCCATCTCGTGGAGGATTACGGCCCTTACCCGCAAAACCCGCGCGGATTTTGCATGCTGCTGCGCAAGCACATACAGGGCGGGCGTTTTTCGCGCATCGAACAGCGGGGATCCGAACGCGTCCTCGTATTCACCGTGGACACGCTGAACGAGCTCGGTTTTTCGCAGAACAAACAGCTCATCGTCGAAATCATGGGGAAACACAGCAACATCATCCTCATCGACGCGAATTCCGGCAAGATCATCGACAGCGTCAAGCGCCTGCCGCCGGAGCTGAACCGCTACCGCCAGGTGCTGCCCGGCTGCCTCTATGTGGAGCCGCCTTCCCACGGGAAGTTTTCCTGGTACGACGTGACGCCGGAAACGCTCAGGGCCTTGTTGTCCGGCGGCGGCGCCGAAACAGGCGCGGACGCGTGGTACGGCGGGGCGGCGGACGGCGGCGCGCGCATCGCCAAAGCCATTTTGGACGGGGTTCAGGGCTTCAGCCCCCGCGCGGCGGAAGGCTTCGCCGCCGAGGTTCTGTCCGCGGTCCCTGCCAATGCGGCGGACGGGGACGGCATCCTTGCGGCGGCCTGCGGCTGCTTCGCCGCCTTTGTCGATAAGATTCGCGCCGGCGCCTTTGCCCCGCGCGTTTATTTGGATCCGGAACATACGCCTTTGGATTTCCACGCCTTTCCGCTGTTCCCCTTTGAAGGCGCCTGTCCCTCGGTCGCTTTCGGGGACATCAGCGCGGCGGCCGCTTATTTTTATTCCAACAGGCTCTCGTCCAACCGGATCCGGCAAAAATCGGCGGATCTGCTCAAGGCCGCGCAAAACAGCCTCGACCGGCAGCTGTTGAAAAAACAGCGTCTGCTGGAGGATCTGGAGCGGGCGGGAAAGGCCGACGCCGACCGGATTTCCGGCGAATTGCTGACCGCGAACCTCCATTTGCTGTCGCCCGGCCGGGACAGCGCGGAATTGGTCAATTACTACGACGGAAGCCCCGTGTCCATTCCCTTAGAGCCGAGGCTCACGCCGTCGCAAAACGCCCAGCGTTATTTTAAGCGGTACCGGAAAGCGAAAACCGCCGTCATAGAAAAAAGCGCGCAGCTTGCGGAAACCGAAAAAGAGATCGCCTATCTGGAATCCGTGCTGCGCTTCATCGAAGACGCGGCCACGGTGGAAGAGGCCGACGCGCTGCGTCTGGAACTCATAGAGGCGGGTTACCTGCGCAGACGCAAACAGCCCGCCGGGAAAAATATCCAAAAGGCCGCGCCCCATGCCTATGAAATCTCGGACGGCTTCCGTGTGCTTGCGGGGCGGAACAACCGGGAAAACGACGTGCTGACCTTTAAACAGGCGTCCTCCGCCGACCTGTGGTTTCATACCAAGGATATACCCGGCACCCACGTCATCCTCTTCACCGGGGGACGCACGCCTTCGGAACGCTGCATCTTCGAAGCCGCCGCGATAGCCGCCTGGCACAGCAAAGGCCGCGGTTCCGAGAACGTTCCGGTGGATTATGTCTTGGTCAAACACGTAAAAAAGCCCTCCGGCGCCAAGCCCGGAATGGTAATATTTACCAATAATCGGACGCTTTACGTAACGCCGGCGCTTCCAGGATCAGTGCCGCCATCTTCTCCATGACGGCCATCCCCGTCTCTGTCCGGTTTCCATGGTGCAATTCATGCCCGTAGCCGTCCCATTCCAGAAAGATGCAGTTTTCCCCTTCCATGGCGGCAAGCGTCCGTGCGCCTTCTATGGAGCAGATCCGGTCCGCCGTGCCGTGCATGAGGATCAGGGGAGGGCGGTTTTCCCCCGCGCCGCGCCGCCGTTTCGGATCCAGCAGCTTTTCCGCGATTTCATAGCTTTCCAGCGCGGTCTGCGCGGAAATGACGCCCTGCGGCAGGGCCAGGCCGCCGTATTCCGCAAGCACCTGCCTGTTTCCCAGAAGCGCCCCGTCCACGTTCGCCCGCAGCTGGAAATCGGGCTTGAAACGGCGGATCGCTTTCACCGAATAATAAAGCGGCGCGCTTACTTTTTTATACAGCCGCAGCCACGGCGAGCTTACAAGATAAGCCGCCGGAAGATCCGGCAGCAGACCTCGCTCGCGGTAATCCAGCGCGATGTTTCCGCCCAGGCTGTGGCCGTACAGCACGACGGGCGCACCGCCGCAAGCCTCCTGCGCACAGGCGAGCAGGCAGTCCACGTCTTGCAGGACGCCTTCCCGCGCACCCATGTGGCCGCGCCGCCCCGGACTGCGTCCATGCCCCCGCAGATCCATCGACAGGGTGGAGATGCCGCGGCCGCTAAAAAACCCCGCCAACCGCTCATACCGCGCGGCCGTTTCTCCCGCGCCATGCAGCAGGCAGACAAACGCCCCAGGCGCCGCCGCGTCCCATCGATAGCCCGCCAAAGTCACGCCGCCGGATTGTAATGGAAATGTTTCATACATGTTATTGCGCCCGATGCCGTAAATCCCGGCAAGACAGCGGTTTTGCGCCAGCCATAAGCCCCGCCGGCACACCCGTCAAAACGAGAAAGTAACTGCTTTCATCCTTTCATTATATCGCCGCGCCGGATAAAAGTACAGAAAAAATTAGCCGGGCCTTGCGCACCGGGTCTTGCGCAATTGCGGAAATTTACGGAAATTTACAACACCAAATCAGATGGCAAGGCTTGCTATTTTCCGCCAAACTGCGTATACTTTAGATAACGAAATGAAGTGCGCCGCGGCGCTTTGCGCGAACTGCGGCCTTGAGGTGCCTATGGCGGACATTTTACTGCTGGCAATTGAAACGACAGGCCCGCGGGCTTCGGCCGCGCTTTTGGACGGGGCGGGGCATCTGTCGGAAAAAACCGCGGACGGCGAGATGAACCATCTCACGGGGCTTGTGGGCATGATCGGCGGGCTGCTTGCGGAACGCGGCGCCCGGATGGACGACGTGACGCATGTCGCCGCCTCCCAGGGGCCGGGGTCGTTCACGGGCATCCGCATCGGGATATCCACGGCCCGCGCGCTGGCGCAGACGAAGAACCTGCCGGCGGTAGGCGTCCCTACGCTGGAGAGCTTCGTGTACCATCTGCCCGCCTGCAAAGGCGTCGTATGCCCGGTTTTCGACGCCCGGCGAAGCCAAGTCTACAGCGGCGCGGCTTACCTCGATGCTTCAGCCGGGCAGGAACCTACCGCCCTCGACGCCGCAGCCGGGCCGCAAATCCTGGTGGCCGGGAACGCCTGGGCGCCGGAGGATCTGCTTGCCGCGCTCGGCGAAATCCCCTGGGCGGCGCACGGCGGGCTTTCGCGGGAGATCGTGTTTTTCGGCGACGGGCTTTCGGTTTACGGCGACTTGATCCGCGCCTGGCAGCCCGTCGCTGCCGCGCAAGGCGTAACCATCACGTTCGCGCCGGAGGCGGAGCGGGGACAAAGGGCCTCTTCCGTGGCGCGTCTGGCGCTGCACAGGGTCAAAGAAGGCCGGGTGTCCGCCTTTCAGGATTTGACGCCCGTATACATGCGCCAGGCGGAGGCGCAGCGAAAGTTGGATGCCGGCGTGCAGTTCGTGCGCCCGGCGAACCTATCCGGATCATAAGCGCCCGGCCCCCAGCGACCCGCCCTGCGGCCGCGATCACAAAGGAGCACACATGAATCCCAACCTCGGCATGATAAGAGTCGCGGCGGCCACCCCCAAAATCAAGCTCGCCGACACGCAGTACAACGCGGACGAAATCATCGCCTGCGCGAAAGAAGCGGACGCGCAGGGCGTCGGCATCATCCTGTTCCCTGAGCTTTGCATAACGGGCTACACCTGCGGCGACCTCTTCTACCAGGAACAGCTTTACGAAAGCCAGCTCACGGCGCTCGCCCGCATACGGGACGCCGCCGCGCCCTTGAAAACCGGCCTGATCCTCGGTGCTTACCTGCGGGCCGGGAACCATCTGTACAACTGCGCCCTCTTCCTGCAGGGAGGCCGGATCGCAGGCGCCGTGCCCAAGTTTTTTCTTCCGAACACAAAAGAATTTTACGAAGAACGATGGTTTTCGTCGGGTGCCTTTACCGCGGACGCACCGCGGACCGTCTCCGTTCCGGGTTCGGAAATCCCCTTCGGCAGCCTGATCTTCCGCGACAAGAGCGCCGGCCTCTCCTTCGGCGTCGAAATCTGCGAAGACCTGTGGACCCCCGTGTCCCCCGGCGCCATGCTCGCCCTGGGCGGGGCGCATCTCATCTTCAACCCCTCCGCCAGCAACGAAATCGTAGGCAAACCCGCCTATCGGCGCGAACTGGTGCTGCAGGCCAGCGCCAAAAATGTCTGCGGCTATGTCTACGCCTCCGCGGGCGTGCATGAATCCACCACCGACCTGGTGTTCAGCGGGCATGACCTGATCGCCGAAAACGGAGCCTTGCTCGCCGAAAGCCCCTTGTTTTCGCGGGACAGTTATTTGGCGATAAACGACATTGACTACGAACGGCTGAAGTTTGAACGGGCGCAGACGCGCTCCATGTCCGACTGCATGGATCTGTATGCGCGGGATGCCTTCCCCGTCGTGGACATCGCCCCGCTTCGCGTCCTCACTGCGGACGATTCGCTTCGGCGCGCTTATCCGAAAACGCCCTTTGTACCCGGCAATTCATCCATCGTCAATGAACGATGCAATGAGATTTTCAACATTCAGGCAGCGGGTTTGGCGCGCAGGATGGAACATACAGGTTCCGCCCGGCTCGTCATCGGCGTTTCCGGCGGACTGGATTCCACGCTGGCGCTCTTGGTCTGCGCGGAAACCTTGAAGCTGCTGGGACGCGTGTCCTCCGACCTGGTCGCGGTCACCATGCCGGGCTTCGGCACCACTGGCACCACCCATGAAAACGCGCTTTCGCTCATGCGGCTTCTGGGCGCCGACGTCCGCGAGATCCCCATCCGGGATGCCGTCCTCCAGCATTTCAAGGACATCGGCCACGATCCCGCCGCCCATGACACCACTTATGAAAATACGCAGGCCAGGGAGCGGACGCAGATCCTCATGGACACGGCAAACCGCGAAAACGGCATCGTCGTCGGCACCGGGGATCTGTCCGAGGCCGCGTTGGGCTGGTCTACTTACAACGGCGACCATATGTCCATGTACGGCGTCAACGCCAGCATCCCCAAGACCCTCGTTCGTTTTATCATCGAATGGGTCATGCGGCACCGGCTTTCCGGGGATGCCGAGGACAAGGGCTTCAGCCGGGACAACGAAACCCTGCGCGGCACCCTGCAACGGATTTTGGACACGCCCATTTCGCCGGAGTTGCTGCCCCCGGACGCGGCGGGAAATATCCTCCAGAAGACGGAGGATGCCATCGGCCCCTACGTTTTGCACGATTTCTTCCTTTATTATACGATCCGTTTCGGGATGCGGCCGGAAAAACTGCTCCGCATTGCCGCTTTGACGTTCGAGGGGGACTACGACGAAAAAACGGTCCGGAAATGGCTGCGGCTTTTTTATTCGCGCTTCTTTTCCCAGCAGTTCAAACGCAGCTGCATGCCCGACGGCCCCAAGGTAGGCACGGTCAGCCTGTCCCCCCGCGGCGACTGGCGCATGCCAAGTGATTCCTCAGCACGCGAGTGGTTAGAAAAGCTGGACGGGTAGTTTCACCTTTTTTGGTCAGTTAGCCGCTGCCGGTCTGCGGCGGATTAGCATAACTATTGGAGGATAAAGCATTGACGGGGGTTTGCTTTACCGGAATATCCGCCGGTGCTTTTCCAGCAGCCGCAGCAGCGGATACCCAAGGACGTAACAGGCGACAAGCTGCCCCAGGCCCACCCACGCCATGTTCAGGGGCAGCGAAAGATCCACGTCGTAAACATAATACAGCATGGTGCCTATGATCACCGCGTTGAACAGCACGGGGGGGAGCGGCGTTAAAAATCTCCATTTTCTGAGGCCGTAGCTGGCGCAGGCCGCCAGCAGCGTGGCCAAGCTGCCGCAGACCACGTCCACCGCGCCCACGGGGCTGATCAGGTTTGCCAGAAAACAGCCCACGAACAAACCCGGTATGGCGGCCGGGGTGAAATACGGCAGGACGGTCAGGGCTTCCGAGACGCGCATCTGCACGGGGCCGTAGCTTAACGGCGCGAGCGCCATGGTGAGCGCCGCGTAAACAGCGCCTATCAATGCCGCCTGCACAAGAAAGCGCGTTCTGCTCATGGCGGGCGCGGCGGCGCTTGTCCGGGTCAATTCGTCCATCTCGTTCATGATTTTATTCCTCCATTATTTTCGCTCCGGCCGTTACTGTTATGAATCTTGGGTATGAACGGCGCCGCCAAGAGCCGGCGGATGTCACCCGCCCGGCGTTGCGAGAAGCGGAGCGCCGAAGCAATCCAGTGCCTGTGGATTGCTTCGCTTCGCTCGCAATGACGGAGGATGTGCCGCCCGCCCTACCGGCTTATCGCGAGCATTTCTAAAATCGCCCAAAACTCCCGCTCCAGCAGGATGAGCGCCAAAAAAAGCACCGTCAGGAGGGACGCGGCGACGTCGCGCTCCTTGAATTTCAGTTCATGCAGCTTTGTCCTGCCCTCCCCGCCCCGGTAACAGCGCGCCTCCATTGCCATGGCCAGATCCTGCGCGATGCGGAACGCGCTGATGAACAGGGGGATCAGGATGGGGATCATGTTTTTGGCCCGCCGGATGATGTTCCCGCTTTCGAAATCCGCGCCCCGCGCCACCTGCGCCTTCATGATCTTGTCCGTTTCTTCAAGAAGCGTGGGGATGAAGCGCAGCGCTATCGTCATCATCATCGCCAGTTCGTGGGCGGGCACGCCCACGGCGCGCAGGGGGTTCAGCAGGCTTTCTATGCCGTCGGTCAGTTTGATGGGCTTCGTCGTCAGCGTCAGCATGGACGAGCCGATGATCAGGAACACCAGACGAAGCCCCATGAACACCGCGTTGTAAAGCCCCTCCCGCGTAATGGTCAGAAAACCGACGCGCACCAGCGCTGTTCCGCCGGTCATGAACATATTCAGCGCGAAAGTGAAAATAATGATGATGAAGATGGCTTTCAGGCCGCGCAAAATGAAGGGCAGCGGCACGCGCGATATGGCGATGGTGATGGCTAAGGCTGCCGCTGCCACGGCATAGCCTATGAAATCGCGGACCAAGAACAGCGAAATGATGAAGACCAGCGTGATGATGATCTTCAGCCGGGGGTCTAATTTGTGTACCCACGTTTCGCCAGGGTAATATTGTCCGATGGTGATGTCCCTGATCATGCCCCCGCCCCCCGCTTCGTCGTCAAATACGCGTCGATGGCTTCTTCTGCTTCGTCCAGCGTGAGGGGGTTGCTGCCTATCTTTGCGCCCTTTTGCCGCATCTCCCGTATGAATTTCGTTATGGGGGGGAGGCCCAGGCCTGCGGCGCTCAGAAATTCGTCCTGCGCAAAGACCTCCGCGGGCGTCCCTGCCAGCGCGATTTTTCCGCCGTCCATCACGATGACCTTGTCCGCCATCCGCGCCACGTCCGCCATGTTATGGGATATGAGTATCACGATGACGCCGCGGCTTTTCCTGATTTTGTCCAGCATGTCCAAAATGTCCGCATGGGAACGCGGATCCAGCCCGGCCGTCGGTTCGTCCAGAATCAAAACGTCGGGGCGCATGGCGATGACGCCCGCGATGGCGGCCTTTCGCTTCTGTCCCCCGGAAAGCTCAAAGGGCGAGCGTTCCGCCATGGCCGTGAAATCCAGCCCGACCAAGAACATGGCCTCGCGGACGCGCTGGTCGATTTCGGTTTCGGACAGGCCGAGGTTGGACGGGCCGAACGCCACATCCTTATAGACCGTTTCCTCAAAAAGCTGGTATTCCGGGTACTGGAACAGCAGGCCGATCTTCCGGCGGATGTTCGTGAGTCCCTTTTTCCGCGCGGTGATCTCCGTGCCGCCGACAAAAATTTGCCCGGATTTCGGCTTTAACAGACCGTTCAGATGTTGGACGAGCGTGGATTTCCCGGATCCCGTATGGCCGATCAGGCCGACAAATTCCTCATCGCCTATCTCAAAGCTTACGCCGTCCAGCGCCACGGTTTCATAGGGCGTTCCCTCGCCGTAAATATAAACCAGATCTTTCACCACTATCGACATAAATACGCAACCATTTCTTTGTCTTCAATAATATCCCACGGAATGGCGCGCCCCCGCTTCCGCAGCCTGTCCGCAAGTTCGACGGCCAGCGGCACGTCCAGGTCTAAGCGGCGGATCTGATCGGAATGCCGGAATATCTCCGCAGGCGGGCCGTCCAGCACGATCTGCCCGGCGTCCATGATGATGATGCGGTCGGCCCGCACCGTTTCTTCCATAAAGTGCGTGATGAGGATCACGGTGATGCCTTCCTCGTGAAGGCGCGTCATGATGCCCATGACCTCTTCCCTGCCCCGCGGGTCAAGCATGGCGGTCGGCTCGTCAAAAACGATGCATTTCGGGCGCATGGCCACGACCCCCGCGATGGCGACGCGCTGTTTTTGCCCGCCCGACAGCATATGCGGCGATTTCTTCCGGAGTTCGTACATGTCCACGGAATGCAGCGCCTCTTCCACCCGTTCGCGGATTTTTACCGGCGCAACGCCCAGATTTTCGGGGCCGAACGCCACGTCGTCCTCCACGATCGCCGACACTAACTGGTTGTCCGGGTTCTGGAAAACCATGCCCGCCCGCTGGCGGATCTCCCAGACGGCGCTGTCGTCCGACGTGCGGAAGCCGTCAACATAAACAGCCCCGCTGCCGGGAAGCAGCAAGGCGTTGATGTTCTTTGCAAGGGTGGACTTCCCGGAACCGTTTCGTCCGATGATGGCGGTGAAGCTCCCCTCTTCTATGTCAAGGCTGACATTGTTGATGGCTTTGACCGTTTCCGCCCCGTCCTCTTTCCTGTATTCGAAAACCAGGCTCTCTATTTTTATAATCGCCACTATTGCGAACCCGCGCTGTAGACCTGTTTTTCCGCTTCCGACACCAAGCGGCTGCAGGTCTCAAAGAACTTTGCGCTTTCTTCCTTTTCTTCGTATCGAAGCTCGTAGCCCAGCCCGTCAAGGTATTTTTCGTATTCCGCCAGAATCTGCGCCACGGCCGAACCGGGATATTCCGCCCGGCAGACGTCGTAGGCCGCCTGCGCTTCGGGCGAAAACGCATGTGTGCCGTAATCGAACACGGGGGAATTGCTCGCGCCCATGAGCAGGGCGTTGACATAACGCCGGTACAGCCACAGGGCGTCCTCTTTGACCATCAGGTCTTCCTGGTTCGCCCGGATAAATTCCTCAACGGCCATGGCGCGTTCCAGCAAGTCCGCCCACGACAGCTGCAGCGTCGCGTCTTTCAGGATCGGCGCCTTCTGTTCTATTGCTTTCAGTTCGAACAGCTCCGCCATGGCACCGGGAATTTCGCCCTTGTAGCGCTTTACAAGGTCATCATACTGCAGATAATCAGCGTCATAGTTTGCCGCGTATGCCTCCAGGTCAAGCAAGAGGCTGCCCGCCTGTTCGTCGTTCAGCTTGGACAGGCGCCCTTCCAGATAATCGTTTGCCTTGTCGATGTTTTCCGCCGTGGCCGCATTGTCAAGGATCGCTTCAAATTCGAGAACCGTTTTTTCCGCATTTGCGGAACCGCACCCGGACAGTATGCCCAGCAGCAGCAACCCTGTGATCACGACACATGAGAATTTCAGCATATTCCACTCCAATCCGCGGCGCTCAAATCCTATCATTCGCCTTGATTCCTTTATATTGCTATAATTATTATACGCTATTTCCATTTTAAAAACAAGGTTTTCACAGAAACCACAACAGAAATGCAAGAAGTATTGATATTATTGAAAATTCCATATATAATATCATTATGCATTTTGGGTATGCAGGATCGCCGCCGGGGGCGGGCATAACCTGCCGACGGCGCAGGGAAAACGGTTTTGTGCAATAAAAAATGGGACGAATGCCTAATATCACCTTGATTTTGTCTCCCCGGCATATTATAATAGGTACGTATACATGTCATTATGGAAAAGGGATGCCATGATTAAAACTTTTGAGGAAATTACCCGGGAATTTCAGACGGAATATGCCGCCGGAACGGAAACAGCGCAGGAACCGGAGACGTTTTCCGGCAAAGCTTCCGGAAACACCCCGGACAATGCCGCCCCTGCGCCCAAAAACTCTTTCCGCCAGATCCTGTCGCATTTGATGCCGCGGAAATAGCGCGCGGCGGGCGCAAGTCAGAGTGAGGGTTTTTCGGAAGGGATAAGATGGCGAAGTCACTGGAACAAATAAACGCAACGTTCAGAAATGAATACGTAGACCCTGCCATTGCTTCTTTGCTGGAGAACGCGAACACAGCCGTCAATGACTTCCACGCAGACGGGCACGGCACATTCGGGATGGCAGACCGCACATGGCGCGTATTGACGGCGGAAGGAAATTTCGTATTGGCCATCTCAGAAGACATCGTGGGACAGAGGCGTTTCCATAAGGCCAGTCCTTATCCGGGATGGGACGGCAGCGAAATCCGCGCGTATTTGAATGACAGCTTTTTTAACAGCCTCCCTTTTGAGGCGAAAGCGCTGATCACGGAAGTTACGACCCACACGGCGCGCGCATATGACGATGACACACAATCCGCTTCAAAGGACAAGGTTTTCCTTTTAAGCCTGGACGAAGCGCAAAACAGCGTTTTTTTCGGCGGCAACCGGGACCGGAGCGCCCATTTTAACGGCACGGCGCTGTGGTGGTGGCTGCGTTGTCCGGGCGCCGGCTTCGAGGTTTCGGCATCGGCCGGTGACACGGTGATGGCAGTTGACGAAACCGGGGCGCTTAACCGTGCCTACGTGGATCTGTCCATCGGCGGGCTGCGTCCCGCCTTATGGCTCAACTTGAATCCGCAGCACCCGCTCGCCGTTCCCGCCGGCGGACGATCCGATGAAATTGGCAAGGAGCCATAGTCCTATGTTTGTGTTACTCCGTATACAACCTCCGTTCATGAGGTTTTATGATAAAATGCTTAGGATTTTCCTTAAAATCCGAAGCCAAATGTTCGCATATGCAAAGCCGGCAACAGATACATGTATTCAATTACACGATGTAATTGATCCGCAATGTGCGTTTTCGCTCGAAACAGGAAAGGAAGTGCATAAATTGAGCCAAGTGGTAAATTTTAACGAAGCAGCAAACGGGTACGACAAAAAACAGGTCGATGCGTATTTAGAGAAAATAACGAACGAATATCAAAACGTATATAACGAATGTGTATCGCTCCAGGAGAAACAAAAAAGCCTTTCGGCAGAGAACATGGAATTAAAAGAAAGCTTCCAGGTTCTGATGCTCGAAAAGAGCGACGTCGAGAGTGAGGTTTCCCGCTTTCAGGCTGAACTTGAACAGGCGAGGGCGGACAGCGAAAAACTGACATCGGAACTCGATATTCTGGCGGACGCGAACGCCCGCCTGTCGGAGAGCGCGGAGGACTATAAAAACGCGGACAAGGAACGGGTTGCCTCGCTCGAAGCCGAGAAAAACGGCGTGGAAGCGCATGCAGACCGTCTGCGGGCAGAATTCGAAGCGCTGAAAACGGAAAACCTCCGCCTGAAGGAAATCCTGACGCAGCAGCCCGAAACAGGCGGGGACGTGGAAGCGCTTCCCAAAGGCTCCATATCCAGAAGCCGGTTTGACGCGATCACGGCGGCGTATCTCAGCCTGACCGAAGAAAAAGTGGAAGCGAAGGCGCTGCTTTCCATCCTGCAAAAAGAAAACGACGAGCTGAAAAACGAAAACGTGCATTTGACGGCAAATGTCGAGAAGAACATCGGCGCGCAGTCCGAGGTGATTTCAAAGGTGCTTTTGGACGCAGAGCTTATGTCGAACCAAATCATCGTGGGGGCGCGGGACAAATCGGCGTCCATCGTGCAGGAGGCCAAAACGGAATACGAGCAGATCTTCTCGGCGCGCAAGCGGCTGCTTGATGAAATCAACGGCATACAGCAAGGCCTGCAGTCCCTGATTACCGACGGCAACACGTTTGATTCCCTGTATTCAGAGGAAGTGCCTTCGGAAGAAGGATCTTCTGAAGATCAATGATCCGGACGCTTGAGGAAATCAACCTGGAATTTCAAAGGACCGCCGCTTTCCTGGAACCGCCTCCGGCTGCGGCGCCGGATGTGCTGTCCGCGCCCCTTTTGTCCGCAGATTCCGCCATGGCCGCTGCTGACCGCGCGAAACCACGCAGAATCGGCGTTGCCGTTATTCTATTCCTTATTTTGATTTTTGTGATTCTTGCGATTTTTGTAGTCCCGCGATTTGCCGGCAACGATGTTCCGGCGGAAGCCCCCCCTGCCTCAGATGCGGCCGCAGACACGGCGCCGCCGCAAGACCTGCCCGTGCCCCCTCCGGCGGAACCGGTCCGGGAGCAGCCGCAAACGGCGGTTTCAGGCTTGCCGGGAGACCTGTACAGGGATATCACGGAAACGCCGTTCCAAAAAGAAGCCGCTTCGGTTTCGAACCCGGAAACGCTCCTGTCAAAAGAAAACAAGGCTCTCCTGCTTGAAAACATAAACGCGTTCCTGCTTGAAAACAGCGGCGGGACAGTATCGGCTCCGCCGCGCGGCGAAGTCAACGCAAACGCCGCCTTCACGTCCTATACGGCGGCGGCCGCGAAACTGGCGAAAACGGACTGGGACAAAGCCGCGCTGCAGGAAATCATCGCCCTGCGAAGCAAGGCGCTTGAGGTATACCGGCTGCGGAATTTGCTCGGCCTTCTCGCGAACAATTATGAAAGCCTGGGACTGCTGTCCGGCGATTCTGCGGACGACGCCCGCGATGCCTTTCTCCGGTCCGTCTCATTCAGGACGGAATGTCTGCATACGCTGCATCCGGCAAGCAAGAACTATTATCTGCAAATCTACTGCATCGGGCGTACTTTCTCGGAAATTGCGCGCATCCGCGACCTGGATGCGAACGAGGCCCTTCATGCCAGCCTGATCGCTTCCTGTTTTTTGGAAATTGCATCCACGAACACAAACCCGATAGATTCAGAAGGTCTCCTGTTTTACAGTTCTTATTACGCGGGCATGGAAAACCAACGCCTGTTGTCCGCCGTTTCAAAAGACACTTCCGAACCGCTCATCAATGATGCGCTGCGGTTTTACCTGCGCTCGTTCGAGGCCGGTTCTTACCGCCGCCAGCGCAGCCTGCAGCGCCGCTGGGTGGAACAGCTCGCGGCTGCCGGAATCCGTTACACGGAGCTTTACGGAAACACGGACGGTTATCTGAGCCAAGCGGATTTCTCCGCCGTAAAAAGCGCTTATTCCGATTAAGGATCATCAGCCGGGGGGCGGGCATCACCCAAGATTCACCTTCGTTTCAAGACAGCTTCAATAAACGTTTGACTAAGAAGCCTGCCGGCCGGAGCAGGGGGGCTTCCATTTTTCGCGCCACATTGCCCAATTCCTTTCGGATTTCGATGCCTTGCGGACAGCGCGGTTCGCATTGCCCGCATTTCACGCAGCGGGACGCGTTTCCGTTGTTTGTGCGGGCGACATAGTTGATCCAGGTTTTCATCCTGCCTTCCAGCCGCATATCGTTGTAGAGGGAAAAACAGCCGGGAATGTCAACGCCCGCCGGACACGGCATGCAGTAGCTGCACGCCGTGCAGGGAACCGGGACCTTTGACCTGATCATCTCCCTCGCGGCATCGAACAGCGCTTTTTCATCCTCTGACAGGGCATCTGCCTCCGCTTCGCCGGCGACGCGGATGTTCTCTTCCAGCATTGCCTCTGTATTCATCCCGGAAAGCACGGTCGTCACCTGCGGATGGTTCCATATCCAGCGCAGGCCCCACTCTGCGGGGGACCGGCCTGACTTGGCGGACGCGAACGCGCGGACGGCTTCTTTTGGCAGTTTGTTCGCCAGCAGGCCGCCGCGCAGGGGTTCCATGACCATGACCGGCAAACCCTTGGAGGATGCGTATTCCAGCCCGCTTTTCCCGGCTTGGTTCCATTCGTCCAGATAGTTGTATTGCATCATGCAGAATTCCCAGTTGTAAATATCAACTATTTTTTTGAACATTTCACGGCCTCCGTGATAGGAAAAACCGATGTTCCGGATCTGTCCGCTTTTCTTTTTTTCGTCTAACCATTCAAGAATTCCAAGCCCCGCGACGCGTTGCCATTCTTCGCCGTTCAAAAGCATATGGATGAGATAGTAATCGATGTGGCCGGTCTGCAGGCGCCGGAGCTGGGTCTGGAAGATTTTTTCGGCGTCGCCGGGCTTTTTTATGAAATACGGCGGGATCTTCGTGGCGATTTTCACCTGCTCGCGGTAGCCGCCCGCCAGGGCGCGTCCCAGGGCCGCTTCGTTGCCGGGGTAGATGTAGGCCGTGTCGAAATAGTTCACGCCCTGTTCAATGGCGCGGACAATCAGCTTTCGCGTCTCCCCGTCGTCTTTCGGCAGGCGCATGCAGCCAAATGCCAGGGCGGAAAGAGCGTCGCCGTTCCGGGGGTTTGTCCTGTATTTCATCTGGTTTTCTTCTTTCTTTGCAGCTATTACTGTTATGAATCTTAGGTATATAGGATCGCCGCTACGGGACACCGCTACATCCTTTGTCGTTGCGAGGAGCGAAGCGACGCGCACCTAACCCCATTTGTGCAGCAAATGGCTGGTAGGTGCCGTGCGAGAACTCTCCGGCTTTAGCCGGCTAAGAGTTCACCGCCGAAACAATCCATACTGCGCACTGGATTGCTTCGCTTTGCGCACCTATCCCCATTTGCGCAGCAAATGGCTGGCAGGTGCCAATCGAGAACTCCCCGGCTTTAGCCGGCTAGGAGTTCACCGTAGCTCGCAATGACGGAGGGGTGACGCCCGCCCCGCAGCTGGGTAGATTCGTTCCGTTTGGTGACGGAACCCGTCGTGAACGGCGCCGCCTATTTTTCCCTGCTGTCCCGCAGCTTCCGCAGGCGTGCGCGGTAGCGGTAGCGTGCAAGCTGCCGCTCGTCTTCAATTTCCAGGTCTTTTTCGCCCGCTAAGGATTCAAGGTGATGGGTGAATTCGTGCCGGAGGGTTTTGCGCAATTCGATTTTCAGCTCCGCGTCGGGAAGATGCCCGAAGATCTCCTGAAACGAACCGTAATAGATGGTGATGTATCGCCCCATGCTATGGCTGTGATGATACTCTCCCAGTATGAACAGGTCATCGTTGAGCGCTTCTTCGCTCGCTTTCCGTTCCGGCAGCAAAAGGATGCCGCCGTTCAGTTCCTGGTAAAACGCCTGCGGGAGTTCATCCGCCAGTTCGTCCAGCATGTCCTGCACTTCTTCTATAGGCAACAAAACGTTCTCCCCTTCCTAACTTGTGCCTCCCTTGCCAAGATCGGGCGCGTTTTGCGCGCCGCAGGATCTTCGGCGAAGCCTTTGTGTTTATTTTACACAAGTTTTCGGGGTTTGTATAGTGTTTTTTATAGCAGCAGCCTTGGTAAAACGAGCGATATTTCCGGAACATATGTAATAACCAGCAAGCCCGCAACGTAAAGCACGATATACGGAAGCAACGCTGCCGATATCTCGCCCATCGGTTTTTTCAGCACGCTCTGCGCGACGAATATATTCAAGCCGAACGGCGGGGTGAACATGCCGATGGAAAGATTCACCGTAAATATAATGCCGAGATGGATCGGGTCGATGCCCAAGGAATACGCCGCAGGCATCAGCAGGGGCGCAAGGATGAGGATGGCGGCGCCCGTGTCAAAGAAACAGCCGACGATCAGCAAAAGCACGTTGAGCATCAGCAAGAATGTTATTTTGTCAAACTCGCTGAAACTCGCCGTAATCATGCTGGGAAGCTGCGCCATGGTCGCTACCTGCGCGAAGCAGGTGCTGACCGCGATCAAGATGAAGATCTGGCTTGTCACGCGGCAGGCATCCGCCAGTTGCCGTGGCAATTGCCTGGGCGGTATGTCTTTGAGGAAAAAGAACGCCACAACAAAGGAATAGATCGCGGCCACCGCGCCTGCCTCCGTCGGGGTGAACGTCCCGCTGTATATGCCGCCCAGAATGAGCACCGGCAGGATCAGCACCGGAATGGCACGGATGAACGCCGCTCCGATTTCCGTCCGCGTGGGCCGCTCCTGTACGCCGGATTCATAAAGCCCCAGACGCGCATTTTTGGAGCATCGCCACACAAGGTACATGGAAACCACCGCCACCAGCAAAATCCCCGGAAGAAAACCTGCCATGAACAGGCTGGTCACTGATGATTCCGTCGCGATTCCGAATATGATCAGGGTAATGCTGGGCGGGATGATCGTACTCAGCGCACCGGACGAGGTTATGATCCCCATCGAAAGCGCGGGGCCCTGCACCTTTGCCAGAGGTTCGTAGACGATTTTCCCGAAAGTCGCCACCGCCGCAGGGGAAGATCCGGAAATGGCGCCGAAAACCGCGTTGGAAAACAGACACGCGATGGCAAGTCCCGCTTTCGTGCTGCGCAGCACGACCATAAAAAGATTGATCAGCCGGCTTCCAAGCGTGCTCGCCTGTATTAGCGTCCCTGTCAAAACAAAGAACGGGATACAGAGGAAACTGGTTTTCGCGACGTTGTCAAAAATCCCCGTGAAGATGCTTTCTACCGGGATCCGAATGGCGAAGACTGCTATATATAACGTGGCGGCGAGTATCGCGAGATAAAGCGGTATATTCAGCACCGCCATCGCCACCAGTATGATTGCCGCGGGAACCAGTATGCTAACGAGGTTCATTCAGCTTTCCTCCTCCCCAGTCTTTCAGGAAAAAATGAAAGACCCAATACAGAATGACGAGGATGAGCGCGACGAGGACGATCATGTACAATTGGCCGTAAAGCACATGCAGCACAGGGCTTTTGGAGCCGATCTGGAGATTTCTTGCCACAACTTTATACCCTGCCCGGAGCAGCACAGCATAAAGAAACAGGGTCAAGACGCCCCTGATATAAAATAGAATCCGCCGCCCCAAAGGAAAGGCTTTCAGTTTTTCGTCCAGAAAAGAAATGGACAGCTGCTCGTCCATATATTCAAGCCGCGGAGCCATCAGAAACATGATCAGAGCCGCCAAATAGCAGCTGAGTTCCTCTATCCAAGGGCTGCTGAAAGAAAAAAAGGAGCGAGCCAGCGCATTGTATGTGGAAAGTATCGCAGCGGCGGCGAGGAACACCACCGATATCGCGGTAAGTCCCGTAAGACCCCCGTTAAGCGCTTTTTTTAGCATTGCGCCCCCCCTGCCGAATAGCGGACGGCAGGGCGCGCGGCGCCGTTTTTCCCAATGGCGCCGGCGATCTGCTTGCCGTCCGGTTCGGTGCAAAAATGAAATTATTGTGCGTTTTCCGCCACCCAGGCGACGACCTGCTCATATAGCGGAACCGCGTCCGGCATGCTTTGTTTGAATTGTTCGTGTACGGTCAGGGCAGCTTCGTCTATCTCTTTTTTGAATGCGTCCGACGGTTCAATAAAGGTGCAGCCGTTGGCAAGCATGTCATCGTAGCAGGTTTGGATGTAATCATGCGTATACCCGTACACGCCCTCCCTACATTCGTTTACTGTGTCTTCCAAAAGCTGGCGCAGGTCCGCAGGCAGCTTGTCCAGCAGTTCGTTGTTGAACATGACTGTGTTGCTGAGGGGGTTCATGGGCGCTTTGATGAGATAGGGCGCCTTTTCATACAGCTTCATGGGGTCAAACATCGTGACGTCCGCGTGGACGCCGTCTATGGCGCCTTGCTGCAGAGCCATGGCAAGATCGCCCGTGGACATGCTGACGGGGGACGCGGCATAGGACTTTATTTCATTCTGGGCGACCTCACTGTCGAACGCACGGATCTTGAGACCTTTCAAATCCGCCACGGAGCGGACTTCCCTGTTGAGCAGCATTTCTTTTTCAACGCACCACAGGAACGAGAGCGGCGTCATCCCCGTTTTGGAGATTTCCGTTTTGAAAGCGACGCCGATTTCGGAGTTGTTGAGCATCTGGTACTGCGTTTCCCTCCTACAGTGAACATCGTTTTTAAATCTTACACACTTTTATGGCAATTTCCTGATCGCATCCATTTCGCCCGTATCCGTCTTCTGATCAGGCAGCTGGTCGGAATTGAACAGCTTGGCTCTTTTGGCGAACTGGCTCGGCGGGATTCCGTAGTGTTTTGTGAACAGCCGCATGAAATTCGAATAGTCCCCGAATCCGCATTGAAGACAAATTTCCGTTATGGACATGTCGCTTTTAGACAGCAGTTCCTCTGCCATAAGCAAGCGCTTGATCAGGATGTACTGATGCACGGTATAGCCTACGTTGCGCTTGAATTCACGGAGAAGATGGTACTTGCTGACGAAAAGATGCTCGCTGAGACGGTCTAAGGACAGGTCTTCCGACAGGTTTTTGTTGATATGCCGGAGCGCCGATTCTATGAGTTTGTTGGTCCCGATGTCGTCCTCCAGAATTTCATCCGCAATATCGAGGTTCGCACGGTTGAGAAGAACCAAAAATTCACATAAATAGGATTTTATGAGAATATCGTTGCCGAAATTTTGCCCGAAATACGCTTTTTCGATTTTGATAAGACTGTTTTTCAGGGGACTGAGCATTTCCGCGGGCAGGCGCAGCAGATTCCTGTTTTTGTTTTTTCCCGTGTTTTCAAAACATCCAGACAAATCGGTTTCCGCCGAACCAAGTCCTTTCAGATACTGCGGCGCCAGCCACAGGACGACGCGGTCGTAGACCGAATCGCCGTCTACTTCCAGCCGGTGGACATCCATGCTGTTGATGATCAGGATGTCGTTCGGCTTGAGTTTGTATTGCGTACCTTCGATATAATAGTCAACCTTGGCGCCTGAATTGATAAAATAGATTTCGTAATAGTCATGGTAATGATCGCCGATGACGGACAGCGTGCTGTCGCGAAAATGCAAAAGCTCAAAATCGGGGTGCATCATGTATTGCCTTCCGCTAAACGCGTTTCTGACAATTTTCATGGCAACGCATCTCCTCACATTCTCCGGGCTTCGTGCGGTTTAGCTGTTCGGGTTTTTAAGGATTCCTGCCAGCCAGTCCTCGCCGCGTTTATACAGATTCTCCAGGGCGGCGGCGCCGCTGTAGCGCGGGACGTCCGTCGAGACTGGGTAGCCGTTGTATAGGGCGCAATAGGCAAGGTACTGGTATTCCTGCGGATATTTTTCCAGGATGCTTTTGTCCAATTTGAGCTTCGGCGCCTCGTCCGGTACACCGGAACCAGCATGTCCTTGTCGCAGATCGTTTCGCGGCGCACCAGGCCCCAGCGCCCTTCGCGCTTCTCCCAGAAGTCGAAATGCCGGGCGAAATTGTTCATGTCGCAGAGCACGCCGTCCAGATTGATGCGCTGTGTGATGATCATCTTTGTCATGGAGATGCCGCGCGTGCCGTCCACTTCAATGCCGCTGCCCCCCAATATATGCATATACCAAAGCCCGTGTTCTTTTTTGCCGCGCTCCGTGTTTTCGATGAATTCCTCATAGGTCGATTGCGACCAAGTGGCTATCATGACGCCGTCCGGATGCCACACCTTGCGAAATTTGTCCCACAGGAACGCATCCCTGTAAGCCGCCCACCGTTCTATCAGATCCCTGATTTGCATGATGTCTGTCGTTGTGTCCGTTGCCATAATTTGCCCCCTTCCGCCACGCCGTGGCTGTGCAAATATCGATAATGGTTTCGCTCTGTTTCATGCCGAAAGCAGGAAACAGCTAAGCTAACCTTATGCGGGCAGCTTTGCTGCCGCATAACTCCCCGGCTTTAGCCGGATAGGAGTTTACCGCCAACCGATATAATAGCCGTATGCAGCTATTATACCGTATCTCCGGCGGACGCGCATCTTGATTCTTGTTGACAATATTGCAAAAATTGCTATTCTTCCGCGCCGTACAAGCCCGCGCCCGCGTCGAACAGCATGGAGGGGCTGACGGGCTGGTCGCCGATGCGCATTTCGTAATGCAGGTGCGGGCCGGTGGAGTACCCCGTGCTTCCCACGGCGCCGATCAAATCGCCCTTTTTCACCATGTCCCCCGGCGTCACGTCTATGCGGCTCATGTGGAAATAGTAGCTCTTCAGCCCGCCCCCGTGCTCTATGACGATGGTGTTCCCGGTGTTCAGAAGGCGTTCCGCCAGCACCACCCGCCCGGCGTTCGGCGCCGTCACGGGCGTGCCCGTTGGGACGGCGATGTCCATGCCGTTGTGGCTGCGTGGATTCGAATAATCCCCGTTGGTATAGCGGATTTCGCCGAATTCCGTGCTGATCCGGCCCGTGGCCGGCGGATCGAACGTCCCTTCCCAATAGCGTTCCGTGTCGAACGTCGGGTACAGCGGCGGTATCTTCGCGCGGTATTCCCGGTAGGCGGCGGGGCTGTTCGCCTCGCTGATTACCGGGTCGCTCGTGTCGATGATCAGGTTCTGTTGGTCGAAATCAAAGGCAAGCACGGTCACATCAACGGTGAATTCCTTGTCGCCCGCGAAGGCCCGCACGGCGTAAACTCCCGTTTTTCGCGTGTTTCCCACGGGAACGGCGGCAAACCACGCGCCTTCTTCCCCGGCCGGCAGGAACACCGCCATGCCGAGATCGGTTTCCGCCTTCGGCTCGGTTCCCTCCGGCACATGGAGCAGCTTCAGCGACAGGATGTCCCCCTGCTGCAGTTCCAGACGGCCCGTGCGCAGTTCCGGCTCCGGCGCCGGCGCCACCGAAAAGACGCAGCGGTAGCTGAGTTTGCCATGGCCCCGCCCGTCGGCCGACGGGGTTCTGACGCTGTCCACGGCAAGCTCATACGTGCCTTCGGCGAGCTTCGGGATGCCGGTCAGGTCTACGCCTGTCCCGTCGAACAGCACCGCCCCGTCTTTCGTAAGTTTCAACGTGTCCGCAAAGCCGTCCGGATGCGACAGCGACAGCAGCAGCGCAAGCGGCGCCTGCCCTACTTCGCCGAGGTCCGCCGCCGCGCCGGGTTCTTCCCACGCCAAATCCTTGTGGATGCCGGGATCCCACGGCGACCACGACAGGATCTCCGGCAGGGGAACCGGCTCCCGCCATTCCGCGTTCACCGGCGAAAGCGGCGCGCCCATCACCTCAACGGTAGGGCGCGGAACCGCGTCCGTGCCGATGTTGTTATATGCCTGAAAGACGGCACCGGCGCTCGCGAGCGCCGCGCCCACAAGAACCGCAAGGATGACTGCCAGCGTGATTTTTGTTTTTTTCATACGAAAAACTCCTTGTTTCCAACATTATTCCGTAGGCCCGACGGACCTACATCCGGAGTGCCGGGTGGGCCAAAGCCCACACGCTATTGCGCTGCTGTCGTAAAAGTGGTTTTCAAAATCGATCAGTTTCATCCTTCGCACCGCCTCCGCCTGCTGCGCGACGTGTTCGCTGCGGGCGAAAACAACTCCTTTCTTCAACATGGTGATACCGCGCGGGGCGGGGCGATAACCGCCTGCGGTTATAGTATCATAAATTGCCCCATTCCGCCACGAAAAGTTTATCGCGGTTTCCCACCTTGTCTGTCCAAACTTGCGTTCTTTGCGTGCCTTGGCGTTTGCGCGTTCTTTTGACACCTGACTGACATAATACCGGGTTTTGCCGAGATATTCCGCCTAATATCTGGAAAACGAACGGGAAGCAAAAAGCCTTGGAAACGTTGAATTTCCAAGGCTTTTCCATGGTCGGAGTGGAGAGATTCGAACTCTCGACCCCTTGACCCCCAGTCAAGTACGCTAACCAAGCTGCGCTACACCCCGATAACAGTTATTATACCTAAATCCCAAGGCTTTGTAAAGGTGTATTTTTTTGAACGGCGGTTAACCGGTATTCTTTGTTTTTTGTTTTTTGGCAGAATAGCTGCTGAAAATAGGACAATTTTATTTGCTTTGCCTTGTTTTTGTGATACAATTAAAAAGGTGAGGGCTTCGTCGCCCTTGTGAATCGGATACTGCACAAATGACGAAAGGGGGATAATGAAAATGAAGATGAAATGTTTGACCCGACGGGCCGGCAGAATAACGCTGGCCGTCTTGTTTCTTGCGGGCATGCTCCTGCTCGGCGCCTGCTCCGGGGGAGGGCAAAACGGCGCGGCGGAGCAACGCGACACCTTGGCCGGCAGCCTGCCGGAAATCCTGGCGGCGGTCCTGGACGGCGCAAACGCCGCGCTGGGGGACACGGACCAGCTGGGCGCTTCGTTCGAGGACGAAGTGACCGCGGACAGCTGCCAGGGGATGCTTGGCCTGACGCCGGAAGAATTCGAACAATACGTGGAGGGGGCTTACGCGTCCAACGCAGCCATCATCACATTCGCACATGAAGTCGCACTGATCAAGTGCAAGGATTTTGACGCCGCCGCCGAAGTCAAACGGCTGGCGGCGGCGGGCTTTGATTCCGGCAAGTGGATCTGCGTGTCCCCGGATCAGGGATATGTGATCGATTCCGGCAGCTACGTGCTTCTGGTGGCCACGTCAACAAAGGGCGCCGATGCCATCCGCCAGAGTTTTGAAGAGGCTGCGGGGGGCAATGTCGGCGAAGCGGACGTGTTTTTTGAGCTGTAGGGTCATTATTGCACCGATAACTAAACCTTGGAGTCGTGACGGTCTTTTTTCCGTCAGGCTTCGTTGGCGGAACCCGTTGATACAGCCAGTATCAGCGGAACCCGCCGCCTTGCTTGGCGAAAAAAATCCTCGCCACTTTGTCCAATGTTTAATTGTCGGAGCAATAATCATGTGGCCGCAGGGCGGACGTACCCCGGAGGCGGCGATAGGCATACGTAAGATCCATAATAATTACTTATAGGATGCCTTTTACTTAAATGTAGCGAAATAGGGCAAATTATGCTTTTTTCAAGTGTTACCTTTTTATATTACTTCCTGCCCGTGGTGCTTGTCCTGTATTTTTTCGTCCTCAAGCTTACCGGGTCGCCGAAGTTCTGTAACTGGGTTCTTCTTGCCGCCAGCCTTGTGTTCTACGCCTGGGGGGAGCCGGTGTACGTGCTGCTCATGGCAGGGCAGTCTTTTTCCGGTTGGTTTTTCGGCGTGATCATCGAAACGTTTCACGGCCGCCCGGCGGCGAAGGCGGCGCTGGCAGCTTCCCTCGTCGTCGGCGTAGGCGGCCTCGCGGTCTTCAAATACTCTGATTTTTTCGTCGAAAACATCAACGCTTTGCTGCATTCCCCGCTGCCGCCGCCTGGCATCGCCCTGCCCATCGGCATCAGTTTTTATACGTTCCAGATCCTCAGCTACACCATTGACCTGTATCGGGGGCGCGCCCCGGTGCAGCGCAATTTTCTCGATTTTTCGGCTTACGTCATGCTGTTTCCGCAGCTGATTGCCGGGCCCATCGTGCGCTATGTCGATGTCGCGTCGGAACTCACGCACCGCGAACACACGATAGGCCGTTTTGCGGAGGGGGCGCGGCGTTTCGTGCTGGGCCTCGGAAAAAAAGTGCTGATCGCCAATGTGCTGGGCGAGCTGGTGGAGATCTACAAAGGCAGCAGCGAACAGAGCGTGCTCTTCGCCTGGCTCTATATCATCGCGTATGCCCTCCACATCTACTTCGATTTCTCCGGTTACAGCGACATGGCCATCGGGCTGGGGCGCATTTTCGGATTCCGTTTCCCGGAAAATTTCAATTATCCCTACATGGCCGGGAGCATCACGGAATTTTGGCGGCGCTGGCATATGTCGCTTTCCGGCTGGTTCCGTGATTATGTCTATATCCCGTTGGGCGGCGGGCGTGTTTCCGCGCCGAAACGCATGCGGAACATCCTGGCCGTCTGGCTTCTGACCGGCTTTTGGCATGGCGCGGGGTGGAATTTCATTGCCTGGGGGCTGTATTTCGCCGTGCTGCTGCTGGCGGAAAAATTCGTTCTCGGCAGGATTTTGGCGCGCGCGCCCGCGTTTCTGCCGCATGTGTACGCCATGCTGTGCGTTCTGGTAAGCTGGGTGTTTTTTGACGCGCCGGACTTCAGCAGCGCGCTGTCCCGCCTGTCCGTCCTGTTCGGCGCGGGCGCGGACAGTCTGGCGGGGACGGAATCCTGCTACTATCTGCGCAGTTACCTGCTGCCGCTGTTGATCGCGGTTTTCGGCTGCACGCCGGCGCCGGCGCGGATTGTGGCGCGGCTTGTGCGCGGACACGGCGGGGAGCGCGCGTTCGCCGTGCTGGAGCCGCTTTGCGTTGCGGCGCTGCTGATTGTCATTACGGCGTATTTGGTGGACGGGTCCTTCAATCCTTTCATCTATTTTAGGTTTTAAGCGCTGGCTCAGGCCACGATTTAGATATCCGCTAAAGGAGGTTTCTGTGCGAAAAAACAAACCCTCGCCGCGCTCCGTCCTCACGGCGTCCGTCTTCATCCTCATCCTCGGCGGCTTTTTCCTGTTGAACCGCGTCGTCGCGCCTCCGGAGGTTTCGCAAAGCGAACGGCGCCCCTTGGAAAAAATGCCGGAATTTACCGCTTCCTCGGTGTCAACCGCCGCCTTTATGGGCGGCTTTGAGGGCTTCGCGGCGGACAGTTTCGTGTTCCGCGACGGCCTGCGCACGCTGCGCGCCCTGGTGGTCTTCGACGTGTTTTTCCAGACGGACAAGGGCGGGCTGTACCGGGGGGACGCGGGGGCGGGCAAGATAGAGCGGGTAAACGAAGTGTCCGTCCGGCAGACGGCGGCAAAGATCACGCAGCTTGCCCAA
>JAITOE010000036.1 GCA_031290135.1 Eubacteriales Family XIII. Incertae Sedis bacterium | reverse complement strand
CAGACCTGCATCGGCCCTTCGGAGGAACACCGGAGCATGGCTGGCATCCCGACCGAGGCTTCCATCCTGATGATGGTCGAAAAGGCGATGCCGGGCAGGCTCGTCAACTGTTACGCGCATCCCTCGGGCGGCGGCAAGTACCTTGCGGTGCTGCAGTTCAAGAAATCCCAGCCCAGCGACGAGGGACGGCAGCGCCAGGCGGCATTGCTGGCGTTTTCCGCGTTTTCGGAACTCAAAACGGTCATCCTCGTGGACGAGGACGTGGATATTTTTGACACGAACGACATTCTCTGGGCAATGCAGACGCGCTATCAGGGCGACATCGACACGATCTTCATCCCCGGCGTTCGCTGCCATCCGCTGGATCCCAGCGAACGGACGGAGTACAACCCGATGATCCGGGACACGGGCATCAGCTGCAAGACGATCTTTGACTGCACGGTGCCGTACAAACTGAAAGAGAAATATGTCCGCGCGCCTTTCCTCGACCTTGACCCCAAGAAGTGGCTGCCGGAAGGATAAGCCCGCTTCACCGCTCCGGCGAAAAAATGCCGCAGCAGCCTTTCATGACCTGGACGAAAGGCTGCACGCGGCATTTTTTATCTTCTTTCCATGCGCAGACCGTTTTAAAAGAGGCTTCATAGCCCGGTATTTTGACGAACTTGATGTTTGGCGAAGCGAAGCGCGACATGCTGCCCGGCAGGACGGACACCCCCAGTTCGGATTCCACCATCACCAGCAGGTGGTTGAACGTGTTCGTGTAATGCACGTTTTGCGGGCGGAAATCCTGTTCGGAAAACAAGGAAACCAAAAAATCCAGATAGCCCCCCGTGGCCCTCGAATCCGGAACGATGAAATCACGCCCCCTGAAATCATCGAGCTTCGCGAAGTCGCGTCCCGCTATGGAACGCCTGACATGGGTGACCACGCACAGGCCTTCCGTGGCCAGCGGCTCATGCTCGATCCCTGGCATGTCCGCCACCTCCCATTCCGGCAATATGGCGACGTCCACTTTGTCTTTCAGCAGGGCCTCCTGCAAGGTCGAGAAGGTATAATCGGACAGATTCAGCACGGTCTCCGGACACGCCTCCCGGAAACGGTACGCGGCGGCGGGGATCATCTGCACCATGTCTATCTCAGGAATGCCGACGCATAAGGTATTGTGCATGTTTTCATAGGTCTTTTTCGTTTTTTCGACGGCGTTCCGGTAGGCCTGCAGGAGAGGCGCCGTTTCCGCGAGGAATGTGGCGCCCGCGTGGGTCAGACGGATGAGGCGCTTGTCCCGCACAAAGAGCTTCACGCCCATCTCCGCCTCCATGGAGGCAATGATCCGGCTCAGGCCCTGCTGCGTCATATAAAGCGCCTGGGACGCCTTTGTGTAGCTGAGCGTCTGTGCCACCACGCAAAAACATTCCATCTGATGAATCGTCATAGAATTCTCCGGATTTGGGTTGCTGTCGCCTATTTCGCCAGCCGGTCTGTCCCCATGTACGTCCGCAGCGCCCCGGGCACGGTTACGGAACCGTCCGCCTGCTGATAGTTTTCCAGAATCGCCGCCACCGTCCGGCCGACCGCCAGGGCGGATCCGTTCAGCGTGTGGACGAATTCAGCCTTCCCGGTGTCTTTGTTCCTGAAACGGATCCCCGCCCGCCGCGCCTGGTAGCTTTCAATATTGCTGCATGAGGAGATTTCCACGTAGCGCCCGTAGCTCGGCATCCAGACTTCCAGGTCATAGGTCGCCGCCGAAGAAAATCCCATGTCCCCGGTGGAAAGGCGCACGACCCGGTAGGGAAGCTCCAGGCGCCGCAGCACCTCTTCCGCCGCGTCTAACAGCGATTCCAGCTCCCGGTAGGAGGCCTCCGGTTTGGTAAATTTTACCAGCTCTACCTTGTTGAACTGGTGCTGGCGGATCAGGCCCCTGGAATCCCGCCCTGCCGCCCCTGCCTCCTTGCGAAAGCAGGGGGTATAAGCGGCATAGCACACGGGCAGGTCTTCTTCGTTCAGGATTTCATTGCCGTGCAGGTTGGTGATCGGCACTTCGGCCGTCGGCACAAGGAAAAAATCCTTCGCCGGAATCCAGAACATGTCCTCTTCGAATTTGGGCAGCTGCCCCGTCCCCGTCATGGCGTCCCGGTTGACCATGAAAGGCGGCAGGATTTCCGTGTAGCCGTGCTCGCCCGTATGCAGGTCCAGCATGAAATTGATGAGGGAACGCTCCAGGCGGGCGCCCGCGCCTTTGTACACGGTGAAGCGCGCCCCCGCGATCTTCGCGGCCCGTTCAAAATCCAGCATGCCCAGCTTGCCGCCCACGTCCCAGTGCGCCTCGTGGTCAAAGTCGAACGTCCGGGGTTCGCCCCATCTGCGGATCTCCGTGTTGAAGCTGTCGTCCTTGCCCGCCGGGCAGTCCGGCGCGGGCGTGTTGGGGATCATGAGCAGGGCGGCGCGCAGGTTCTCTTCCACGCCCGCCAGCTCCGCGTCTAAGTTTTTGACGGACTCCGAGAGCGTCTTCATGTCCGCCATGAGGGCGGCGGTGTCTTTCCCCTCCTTTTTCAGCCTGGGGATCTCTTTCGAGGCCGCGTTCTGGCGGTTTTTCATCTGCTCGACTTCGGTCAGGAGCGCCCGCCGTTTCGCGTCTAAATCCAGCGCGCCGGGAAGCCCGTAGTCCCCCTGCCCCCTGGAAAGGATGCTGTTTCGCACCCCCTCGAAATCTTCCCGTATCTTTTTTATGTCTAACATATTTTTATCCTTTACCGCCGCCATAATTACGAACGCATATCCTCCGTCGTTGCGAACGACAGCGAAGCAATCCAGAGCGGCATGTGGATTGCTTCGTCGCTTCGCTCCTCGCAACGACAAAGGGGCAGCGGCGGCCTAAGATTCGACAGGTTCCGCCGTTTTACCGGCTAACTCTTCCAGCACGGTCTCCGCTTCAGCGGATAACTCGTCCAGCACGGCGTCCAGGCCTTCCGTCTCCTGTTCGGGCAGGAGCTGCTTCAGGTAGCGTTCGAGGTTTGCAAGCTCGCGGCCGTATGCCGCCCAGTCGCCGTCCTTCTGCGCGTCCACCGCGTTTTCATAGGCTTCGTTGGCCCGGAGGATCAGGTCTGCCTGGGACAGGCTTCCCGCGTCCGCGCCGCCTCTGGACGACGTGCCGCCTGGCGTCCCGGACGCACTGCCGCCTGACACCGCGCCGGAAGCCCCGGTGCCGAAGAGCGACTCCAGCGCCTCGCCCAGCGTGGATTCGTAGGCGAGTTTTTCATCGTAGTACACGATGACCCGGCGCACCTCCGGGATGCTGGAATTGACCGCCGCCAGATAGATGGGCTCCACGTAGATCAGCGCCTCTTCAATGGGAATGACGAACATGTTGCCCCGCGTGTAATTCGTCGAATCCGAATTCCGCCAAAGCGAAAAATCCTGGGAGATGGTCTGGTCCTGGCTGATCAGCGCCTCTATCTGCTCCGGCCCCCAGACCGTCTTGGTTTTCGGCATCTGGTAGAGGATCAGCTCCCCGTAATGCTCCCCGTCGCTCCGCGCCACCAGAAGCCCCGTCAGGACCACTTTGTCACGCGGGGTGAAAGGGATGGAATTGATGAATTCCACGTCGGATTCGCCCGGCAGCTTCATGATGTAATACTGCGACGACATGGCTTCCGGCGCGCTGTTTTCGCCTGAAACCTCTTTCGCGATGTCCCACAGGTCTTCGCTCTGGTAAAACACCGGCACGTTGGTTTCGCCGACGTGGTAGCGCCTGTACACGTTCGCCTGGATTTCCAGCAGCAGGCCCGGATAGCGGATGTGCTCGCGGATCCCGTCCGGCATCTCTTCAAAGGGATGGAACAGCTTGGGGTAGATGTTCATAAAGGTGTTGGCCACCGGATCCTTGTCGTCCACCAGATAATAATCCGTGTCCCCGTTGTAGGCGTCCACGACCACCTTCACGGAGTTGCGGATGTAATTGACGGTGCCCGCCGCGGTGAAAGGCTCCGAATACGGGTACTTGCTGCTGGTGGTGTAGGCATCGATGATCCAGTACAGCTTGCCGTCCACCGTCACGATGTACGGGTTGTCGTCGTAGGCCAAGTAGGGCATGATCTCCCGCACGCGCTGGGCGATGTTCCGGTTGATGACGATGCGGGAACTGCTGTTCACGTTGGTGGAAACCAGCAGCTTCAGGCTCTGCTCGCGGATGGCGAACAGGCTCCGGTTGAAGAGGTTCAGCGAAATGCCCGCTTTCCCGCCGTAGGTCGTGAGCGCGTTTTCCGTGCCGCTGGGATAGTCGTATTCCAGTTCGTCTGTTTTTACCAGGATGTAGTTGTTCGTGAGTTCGCCGAAATAGATCTCCGGCTGCGTGATTTTGATCTCGTCCACGTCGGAAAGGGGCGGGATGTCCTTGATCATGATGTCCGGCTGGCCGCTGGTGGTCACCCGGTCCACGCGGGAAAGTGTGATGCCGTAGCCGTGGGTGTATTTCAGGTATTTGTTGATCCACTGCTGGTCGATTTTGGTTTCGTCCACCTCCCTGGCGGACAGGTAGGTCTGGGTGTATTCCCCGTTCACCATGTAGCGGTCCACGTCCACGTCGTTAAACGAGTAGTATTGCCGCATGGTCTGCGTGTTGTTGTAGAACTGCTTCACCGGCAGGTAGTCGTTGATGCGGATGTTCGACAGCGTGTCGCCGTTGTTCTGTATGTCCTCCGCCGTCAGCGTGTTGCTTGACGAGAACGGCTTCGTCTGCACGCTCTGCAGGTCATAGGCGCTTTGCGTGAAGCGGATGTTGTTGGCCAGATACTGGCCTTCTTTGTTCAGCGCGTCCGGCGAAACCACCAGGTTCTGCACGACCGCGCCGACACCGGAACCCAGGATGCCGATGATGATCATGATCACGGGCACGGTGAGCACCGTCCGGTATCTGCGGCTCCTGACCCCGATGGCGAAAAACACCGCCGCGACCAAGGACATGACCATGAGGATGCGGTACATCCAGAGCGTCACGTTGATATCCGTGAAGCCGGCCCCGAAAAGCACGCCGTTGCGGGAATACAGCAGGTCATACTGCCGCAGGAAGAAACTGACGCCCAGCATGATGAAGAAAAGCACGCCCAGCACGACCAACTGCTTGGCAGCGATGTTCAGCAGCTCCTTGAAATTGCTGTCGCCCATCTTCCCCCTTGCGCCCTGCGGCTTGGCGGCGGCGGGATCCATCCCCATCGCTTTCATGAAGCCTTCCAGCACTTTGCCCATGACGTCCGACGAATAGGGGTCGTTTCCGAAATTTTTCGAATAGGCGTCCTGCTCTTCCTCTTCCCCGGCCGCCCCCGGCCGCGTCTCAAAGACTTTCGGTTTGCAGAGGCTGATGAGCACAAAGTAGTAGATTGCCGTTAAAACGGCCAAGGCGATGATGATGCTGATGACGAGCTGGTTCACCTGTGTTATGAATTGCAGTTTGAAAACGTAAAAACCTACGTCTAAGTTGAATATCGGGTCTTTTATGGCGAATTCCGTGCTGTTCATGAACTTGAGCGCCTCAAACCACAGGCTGGAAACGGAAATGCCCGCGATGGCGAGGGCGGCGAGCGCCGAAAGACCCAGGGCGATCCAGTTCAGAATCCTGGGCCTGACGGACGTGCCGGCGGTGCTGATTCTTTTCATGTAGCCTTTTTTCAGCAGCAGCAGGTAAAAATACGCAACCACCGTCAGGACGATGAACAGCGGCACCCCGATTTCCAGCTGCGTGACCAATTTTTTCCAGAACACGCTGGTGTAGCTCAGCTCCCTGAACCATAAAAAGTCCGTGATGAAGCCCACCAGACCCAGAAATACCGCTATCAAAACCAGAACGATTACGATGGTCACTGTTATGCCTATTCTGCGTTTGTCCAATTCTTTCCTGTGCCTCCTTTACCTGTGGCGTCCGCCGGCGCTGCCTGCCGGAAAGCGAACAGTCCCTTGCGTTAGCGAATTTGCGCCGCGGCCCGTTTCAGTTCTTCTGCGGCTTCCGCGGGGAGCGCGTCCCTGCCGCCCTTGAGGCTTTTGAGCGAATCAATGTATTCCACACGGCCTTCCATCTGCTTCTTCAGAAGCGCAACATAGCCCGCGTCCGAGAAATCCGGCGCGAAGCCGTCCACGTCCAAGGTTTTGATTCCGGAGACCGGGCCGAAATTTCGGAATGCAGCCGTTTCGTCCACGATGGCCTCGATGATCCGGATGGACGTTTCTTTTGGAATCTTTTTGTCGAGAAAATGCCCGGTATTGATGATGTAGCACGCAACGCCCCTGTTCTGGAACAGGTATTTGAATTTTTCGTAGTCCTGCACCAAGGGGTAGGTCCTGAACGGGTTGGCATAGGGTTCGAAAACCAAGGCGTCTTTGTCCACGCCTTCCGCCAGCTTTTCCGCCGTGCTGCGCTTGGTGGCCAAGCAGGCGCCCATCACGGAAGCCAGCACCGGGTTTTCCAGTTTCACGACCGGGGGCAGCGAATGGTCTTTCATGAGCCAGACGACGGAATTGATGGGCTCGCTCATCTTGTCCACGCGGTTTGCCGCCCAGAGCTTTGATTTGATGGCCCGGCCGTTGCCGTTGCGGATGTCCTCCGTGACGATGACTTTTTTGCCGTCTTCGTCTAAGGTTATGCCGCAGTTTTGCACGGTTACGAGGAATTTATTGTCCGGGGAGGTCAGCGGGTAATCCTGGGTCTTGTCGAAATAAGTAGGCTCCAGGGCCACCGTCGAACCGTTTTCGGACGAGATGACATACGCATCGTCGTGCAGCACCGTGACCTCGTATTTGCCATCGTGTTTTGCGTGGGTCAGGGTGGATTTTCCCGATCCGGAAAGCCCGAACACGCCCAGGACGTGGGCTTTTTTGTCGTTTCTGACCATCCTTTTCAGTCCGCCGTGGCAGGACGCGTACCCGTTCCGGTTGGCGATGCCCCAGGCGAGTGTGAGCGTGCCTTTTTTGTGTTCGCCGAAATAGCGCATGCCCAGCAGGCAGGCGCAGTTGTGTTCCGGGTCGAAATACGCCAGCCCGTCCGGGAATTTCGGGTGTTTGTAGTCGGGGTCGGAAACGATGAAGATGTCCGGCTCGTCGCCGACGGGCGTTGATTTTTCGTACATCGCGTCGTAAAACGGGGTGACGTGCTGGAAATTCAGCAGCCAGTTGTACAGGGTGTTTTCATAGCCTTCCGGTATCAGCAGGTTGGCGCGGATGATGAAGTCCCCGTCCAGCCCTATGTAGGCCTGCGTGTGGTACATTTTCTTGTAGCGCGTGCGAAACATGGCTTCCCGGAGAACTTCGGCCATCTCGTCCTCGTCCACGCCCTTTTCGCCCAATATCACCCGTGCGCCGGCAAAGCGGCCGACGGTCTCGCCGTCGTTGAACAGCAGGATCCGCGCGCCGTCCGGGATCCCGATCTCCTCCGGCTTATGGACCTTCATGTCGGTCACGACCGTTCCGGCCGACGCTTTCGCCATATCGTAGGCTTTTTTCAGATCCAGCATTTTTTCGACGTTGTTTCCGTAAAACGCTGTTTCGACGGTGGTCCTGGACATGGAAAAAGCTCTTTTCCCCGTTGTGATTTCTTCTCTTTTGAATCTCGACTGTGTTGACATTTTTTTCTCCTCTATTGTTGTTTGCTGCTTGTGATCATGTGGCTATGGGACGGCGGGTTAATCGCCGGGGGGTTCTCCGCCAGGCGCGGGTTCCTGGTTGCTGAAAAGGCCGGCGAACTGGTCCGCCGCGCCGGCTGCCCGCGCGGCCGCCCAGCCGATCCACGCGTCTGCCGCGCTGCCCGCCGCATACTGTTTTATCCCGGCGACGGCGCCCGCCAGCAGCAGGACAATGACCAACAGGGCGATAAGCGCCTTGCTGCCTGGCGCCATCCGCTTGCGGGTCTCCCATTCCGTCTTTTCTTTTTCCATCTCGTCCAAGGTCTCGGCTATGGAAATCCGGGCGGGCGGGTCTGGGGGGGGCGGGGCGGCGGCAGGGGATGGGGCAGGGACGGG
>JAITOE010000135.1 GCA_031290135.1 Eubacteriales Family XIII. Incertae Sedis bacterium | reverse complement strand
AAAGTCGTCCTGCGGCTGCGGCCTTTGTCGATCAAACCGTCCCTGAAGACCGCGCTGAACATCGTATCCTTTGGTTCGGCACAGTTTCTGCTCCAGTTCGCGGCCTCTTTCGTCATGGTGCTTTATAACACCAGCATGAGCCGTTACGGCGTCGAGGGACTCGGCGTCGCCAACGGCGGCGACGTCGCGCTTTCGGGCATGAACATCGTAAATTCCATCAATATGCTGATTCTCATGCCTATTTTCGGGGTGGCGCAGGGCGCACAGCCCATTCTGGGCTACAATTACGGCGCAAAGAAGTTTAGCCGCGTGTTCAGCGCGTTCACGCGCGCCGCCATCACGGGCGTCGTGATCGGCTGTGTCGGCTTTGTTCTTCTGCACATCTACCCGGAAGAGATTGTCCGGCTTTTCGCGCCCGACGGCAGCCGTGAAATCCTGAGTTTCACGCCGTTTGCCATGCGCATCGCCACATTGACGCTGCCCATTGTAGGGTTTCAGGTCATATCGGCCAACATGTTTGTCGTGACCGGGCGGCCTAAGATGTCCATCATCCTTTCGATGATGCGGCAGGTCATCCTGCTGATCCCCTGCATTGTGCTGTTTGGACACGTCTGGGGCCTGACCGGCGTGGTGGCGGCGTCGCCCGCCGCGGACTGCGGGGCGTTCATACTGACGTCTGTCCTCATAGCCATGGAGCTGAAACGCCTGCGCGCCGCATCAGCGGAAGAACGGTTGGCGCATTAAATGGACGGGAAGATGCGGGGCATGAATCAAAAATGAAATCTTTTCTTAATTTCCATCTTAAATTTTCCGCCTGAAAAAATAAGCAGACCGGCTACGGTTAACGTGCCTAAATAATCCCTGTAATTTTCTCGTTTGCCATTTGTGAAACCCGGAGCAAATGTCGATCCGAAAATCGCCGGCGCAAAGCGGGCAATGCCGTCAAATCGCCATGTGAAAAAACATAAAAAGTGAGAAAAAGTGTAAAAAAACATAAAAAGTTAAAAAAATACATGATTTTATACATATTATACTTCACAAATGATTTCTTTTATGCTACAATAAACCCAGGTCAGGTATTATACAGGCTGCCCTCCGGCTGATGCCGGGGACGGGGATATTTGCTTTTTGCCGTGAATAAGGAGATTTGTCATGAAACACAGGCATCCAAACCAAACGAAGTTCTTACTGAAGAGATTTTTTGTAATGCTGCTGGCGTTTACCATGCTGCCGGCCTCTTTCGCGTTTGCCATGCAAGACGGAGACGAACAAGAAGGCGAGAGCTTTTATGTCAATGTATATCTGGACAAGGAGGGGGAGCCGCCGTCTGATTCATGGCAGTCCGAAGGCTATTCGGCGGGAGACGACGTGAGCATCCCGGTTCCTTCGGCAGGCGCGGGATGGAATTTCACCTATTGGGAGATAGACCCGCAGGATGGGAAGACGATCATACCTGAGTATGGAAATCCGATACAGTTTATCATGCCTTCGCATGTTGTAAACGTCCATGTGCATTATACGCCGGATGAAGAGGAGGCGGCCGTGACCGCCGTGACCGTCAGCCCGGACGCGGTGAGCATCGAAAAAGGGAAGACGCAGCAGTTCGTTGCGCAGGTGCACGGCACGGGGGAATATGACGAAAGCGTCACATGGAGCCTGCAAGGGGCATCCGGCAGCGAAATCAGCCAGGGCGGCCTTCTGGCCGTGGGCGCCGGCGAAACGAGCGGGAACCTTACCGTGACCGCCACGTCCAATCAAACCTCATCGGTCAGCGGCGCCGCGGCCGTGACCGTTGTCACGGACCCGCCGGACCCGCCGGCCGTGACCGCCGTGACCGTCAGCCCGGACACGGTGAGCATCGAAAAAGGGAAGACGCAGCAGTTCGTTGCGCAGGTATCCGGCACGGGGGACTATGACGAAAGCGTCACATGGAGCCTGCAAGGGGCGTCCGGCAGCGAAATCAGCCAGGGCGGCCTTCTGACCGTGGGCGCCGGCGAAACGAGCGGGAACCTTACCGTGACCGCCGCGTCCAATCAAACCTCATCGGTCAGCGGCGCCGCAGCCGTGACCATCGTCACGGACCCGCCGCCCCCGGCCGTGACCGCCGTGACCGTCAGCCCGGACGCGGTGAGCATCGAAAGAGGGAAGACGCAGCAGTTCACCGCGCAGGTGTACGGCACGGGGGACTATAGCCACAGCGTCAGATGGGGATTGTCGGGGGTCCATGAGCCGAAGACTTCCATCGATCCCTACACGGGAATCCTGGCCGTAAGCGCCGATGAGACGAACGAGAGCTTCAGCGTGTTTGCCGAGTCAACCGCAGATCAGACGATCAGGGGTACGGCGACGGTGAACGTCGTCATCCCGGCGACCGTGACCGGCGTGAAAGTAACCCCGAATCCGGCGAGCGTCGAAAGAGGGAAGACGCAGCAGTTCACCGCGACGGTATCCGGCACGGGCGACTATGACAGAGGTGTCATCTGGAGCCTGTCCGACGCGTTCTCCAGCACCATCGACCAAAACGGTCTCCTGACCGTGGCTGCCGACTATCCGGCGAGCGGAAATCTGCTTGTGGTCGCCGAGTCCACGAAAAACCACTCCGCCCAAGGCAGCGCGGCCGTGACCGTCACAAGCTCCGTGACCGGCGTGACGGTCAGCCCGAACACGGCGAGCGTCGAAAACGGGAAGACGCAGCAATTCACCGCGACGGTATCCGGCACGGGGAACGATGACAGCGGCGTCACCTGGAGCTTGCAGGGGGCTTCCTCTGTCAGCACCGCTGTCAGCCAGAACGGTCTTCTGACCGTGGCTGCCGGCGAGACGAGCGGGAAAATTACCGTGACCGCCACGTCAAAGAAAGATCTCACCGTCAAGGGCGCCGCGACCGTGACCGTCGTTACCCCGGTGAGCGTGACCGGCGTGAAGATAGACCCGAACGCGGCGAACGTCGCAAAAGGGGCGCAAAAGCAGTTCGCCGCGCAGGTATCCGGCACGGGGAACTATGACAGCGGCGTCACCTGGAGCCTGGAGGACGCTTCCTCTGCCGGCACCGCCGTCAGCCAAAACGGACTCCTGACCGTGGCGGCGGACGAAACGAGCGAGACCTTTACCGTGACCGCCGTGTCCAAGGTGAATCCCTCCGCCAAAGGCACCGCGCTTGTGCGCGTCACAAGCTCGTTTCCGGGAACCGTGACCGGCATCACCGTAAGCCCCGGCCCCGCGCAGGTCAACCATTCATCGCAGCTGCTGTTTACCGCGGCCGTGAGCGGCACGGGGGAATATGACCGTGACGTCACATGGAGCGCATACAACAACGCGCCAGTCACGTTCAGCAGCGTCATCCGGCAGGACGGTCTGCTGATCGTGAACGCGACGGAACTGAACGAGACGTTTTACGTGGAGGCCACATCCAAGCAGAACCCGAATATCAGCGGACGCGTGCTCGTGACGATAACGGACACCGGCGAGCCGACGCAGATCCAGCGCGTGGAGCTGTCTGATTCAGGCACTACGCTCAACAGAGGTGCATCCCGCTTTCTTTACGTGGACGTATACGGCACGAACGGGTATCATCGCCAAAATTCGTTCGGCATTGTGAGCTGGCGCATCGAACCGGAATCAAGCACCTCCGCCGTCAGCCTGTGGGGGGAACTGAAAATCGCGCAGGACGAACCCAACCAGCAGCTCACGGTCTATGCCACATCGACCCTGGACCCCTCCGTATCCGGCTCCGCCGTCATCAACGTGGGAAGCGAACCCGGCGAAGCCTCGACGGTGACGGGCGTGCGCATCACGAAGCCGCAGTTCACGAATGTCATCTACGTGGAGCGGGGCAAAATTTATCCTTTCGAGGCACTTGTGGAAGGAAGCGGGAGTCCGGACCAGTCGGTATCGTGGGAATTGTCGTCTACCGCGTTCAGCGCTTTCAGCGGGAACAGCCTCTATGTGCACCGGGTTGAAATTGCAGGGGAACTGACCGTCATAGCGCGATCCGTGCAGGATCCGGCGAAATACCATTCCGCGCGGCTGATCGTCGGAACGCCTCCGCCCGTCACCATCGACGGCATAAGCGTAACGAGCGTGCCGGACGCGGGCGGAAACACTTGGATCCGGCCGGGCGACACGCGGCGATATACCGCCACGGTGAAGGGTTCCTATGGACTGGAACCTGTCCCGCAGGATGTCACCTGGTCCGTTTTGGGAGGAACAGACAGCAATACGGCCATAGACGGCACCGGTTTGCTGCGGGTAGGTTCGAACGAAAGCGCGGCGACCCTTACCGTCATGGCAAGATCCCCGCACGGATCGGCCACCGGGAGCACGCCTGCCTATCCGCGCAAGCCTGTAAACGCCGCGTCCGGCATCGGGATCACCCCGGCGGCGGCGAACGCGCTTCCGGGCGCACAGCTCCGTCTGAATGTCACGGTAAACAGCGAGACCGCGGATCCGGCCTGGTTCAGCTGGAGCGTTACGCCGGGCGCGTCTGCCGCCGTGGACACGTTCGGGATGCTGAAGATCGGCGCCGGTCAGTCTGCAGGCCAGGTATTGACCGTCCGGGCGACCTCCCAGGATTACCCGCAGAAATCTGCCGAAGCCACGATCTCCGTCAGCGCCTCCGCCTCTCAAGCGGCAGCGGGCGGAGGCGGCGGAGGCGGCGGTTCCCCGGCGGCGCAGGCGGTACCGGCGGCGGCCGTTCCCGAACCGGCCGCAGTCCTGCCCGACAAAGCCGTACCCCTGGCTTCCGGTGCGCCCGCCCCGGCGGCGGGTTCCGTAAGCGAAGTGTTCGCGGACGTCCCGGCCTCCGCCTGGTTCAGGGATTCCGTGCAGTACGTGTACGACAGGGGCTATTTCCTGGGCGTGGGCGACGGCAGCTTCGCCCCCGGCGCCGCCATGACGCGGGGCATGTTCGTGACCGCCCTCGGCCGCCTGGCGGGCATCAACGCCGCAGCCTACACGAAAGCGAGCCTCGCGGTCGTGAACCCGGGCGACTGGTTCGCCCCCTACACGGAATG
>JAITOE010000115.1 GCA_031290135.1 Eubacteriales Family XIII. Incertae Sedis bacterium | reverse complement strand
TTAGGGGCGGCCGGCAAAGGTCTTGGCTTTCGGAACCGCGCCTTTTAGGCGCTGGCAGCAATAGGCCCTTATAGGGCCAAGGCAAACCACCCCTTGAAGGGGTGGTAGGTGATTAAAATTAAGACGGCGCCGTAGATCGGAGGAACGAAATGTTGCCAAAATTGATAAAAATCAGACAGAACATGCCGGCGCCGCAGCTTGCGGACGTCGCTTCCGAGGTGCGGAAGCAGCTTGCGGCGCTTTCGCAGGATCCGGAGACGATGCGGGGAAAACGGATCGGAATCACGGCGGGAAGCCGCGGCATCCGGAATATCCCCCTGATCCTGAACGAGGTGGCGCGTTTTGTGAAGGAAGCCGGGGGAAGCCCCGTGATCGTCGCCGCCATGGGCAGCCACGGAGGTGCGACCGCCGAGGGTCAAAAGGAGATGTTGGACAGCTTAGGCATCACGGAAGCGAGCACCGGCGCGCCCGTCCTGTGCCATGAGGAAGCGGCGCGGATCGGCGAAACAGAAAGCGGCATACCGGTCTTTTGCAATGAAGAGGCGATAAAATTGGACGGCCTGGCCATCGTCAACCGCATTAAATCCCATACGGATTTTTCGGGCGAAATCGAAAGCGGCCTGTGCAAGATGATGACCATCGGACTGGGAAACAACCAAGGCGCCGGCACCGCGCATTATTATGCCGTCAACAACGGCTATACGGAGATGATCTGCGATTCCGCAGAGGTTTTCATGAAAAAGCTCCCGATCCTTTTCGGGCTGGGAATCGTGGAAAACTGGAAAAACCAGACGATGCGGATCGAAGCCGTGTATCCCAAAGACCTGATCGCAAAGGAAAAGGAACTCCTGCGCTATTACAAGGAAAACAGTCTGAAGCTCCCGTTCACGCAGGCGGACGTGCTTGTGGTGGAGGAACTGGGGAAAAACATCTCCGGGGCGGGCATGGACACCAAGGTGATCGGCAGGATCCGGATATTGGGGCAAAAGGAGCCGGATTACCCGAAAATCACGAACGTCGCCGTGCTGAACCTCACGGAGGAGTCGCACGGAAACGCCACGGGCATCGGCCTGGCGGACTATTCGACGCTCCGGGTGTTTGAGGCGCTGGATCTGAAAGCCACGACAATCAACGGGCTGACTTCCATGTCGCCGGACCAGATCCGGATCCCCGTCATTTTGGACACGGACAGGGAGGCGATAGAGGCCGCCTGCACCACGCTGGGCCCGGCAAAGGAGAACAACATCGCCATGGCCGTGATCCGGAACACGGCGCTGCTGGAGGAGATGGCGGTCACGGAGAATATCCTGGAGCAGATACGGGACAAGGTGGAGGTGCTGGGCGCGGCGGAAGAGCTGCGCTTCGGCGCGGACGGACGGCTGGTTTCGATGTTTGAGTGAGGACCGTCGGCGCGCGCAAACGAAAGGGACGCGAAATTTTTCGCGTCCCTTTTTTGGATTCCTTATCTGCTTGCTTTACTGCGAATCCGGCAGCCGCTCCAGCAGGGGGTTTCCTTCGAGCTGCGCCAGCAGGGGGTTCCCCTCGTTCAGGTAGAGCGCGTAGTTGAAGTAGCTGCCGTCTTCGTCCGCGCCGTAGTAGGAATCCCCGCGCGAGTCGGAGAGGCCCGGAACGGTAAACTGCAGTTCCCAGCGGTCACGGTAATTCAGGAAGGTGCTTTCGCCCTGCGCAAGCGCGGCGCGGACCAGCGCGGGATCGTCAAAGCTGTATCTCTCGGTAGAAGAGGCGATATAGGGATTGTAGGGATCTTCGCCGTAGACGTAATGAACCAGCGTGACGGAGGATATCGATTCGTCCTGCTGCAGGATCTGTTCGTAATAGCCGTTTTCCTGAAGCCAGGCGACGCTGTTCGCGTAATGGCGCGGGACGGACACGGAAACATAGCGGTTCCGCGGATCCGCGCGGCCGGCGAGCTTATCGACAAGCGTAATGTCCAGCATCAGGAGCGGGTTTGCCAGATCCGTAAACTGCGCGTAGGTCTCCAGCCGCATGTCCTTTTCCACGCAGGCGAGAAACGCGCGCCGCTCCGCCAGGGAGAGGTTGACGTCGAGCATGACGCCGTACTGGGAGAACTTGACGGATTCCGGTTCCGGATATTCCGGCGTCAGGATGCGGTTCAACTCCTTGAATTCTGCGGATTCCACCAAGGTCTTGAGGCTTTCGTCCCCGCGGGTAAAGCTCCAGGGCAGCGTCCATTCGCGGTTCATGGAGGTTCCGATCACGCCGGAAAGCGTGTAACGCAGCTGCAATTCGTTTGTCCGTATGTCGCCGTCGTTGTCCGCGCCGCGCAGGGACGCCTTGTTTTCCGTGATTCGCTGGTGGAACGCCATGATGGCGCGGAGGTTCACGGGATCCTGAAAGCCGGCATAGCCCGCCGATGACCAATAATCGTATACGATCTTGCCGTTCGACAGGCTCAGCATGTTTGGGTTGATGCTGAAAGACTGCACGCGCTCCGCCACCGGAATCCGCCGCTCATAGCCGAACAGGTCGAACTGCAGGCCCGTCAGGAACAGCGCGACCGCGAGTGCGTAGGCGCCGAGCTGGATCCACGTCTCCCTGCCCCAGACGCGCACCGTCCTTTTGATGATGATGCGAGCCAGGAAGAACGCGATGAGGGTGCCGACGGCCAGGCCGATGTAGAACGAGACCGTCCCGCCGCCCATGGCATCTTCAAAATAGAAAGCCAAGGCCGTCATGCCCAGAAGCGCGATGAAATAGCACACGATCACGTCCATAAAGCGGAAACTGAGCGAATCCCCGGCGCGTTCCAGCGGTTTTTTCGTATAGAGAAGCATGGTCACGGCGTACAGAACCAGGATCACCAGAATGTAGGCAACCACGGCCGGCGCTCCGGGCTGCCCGGCGCTCACCGGAAAGGAGATCAGGGGACTCAGGTTGACGATGCCGCTCAGCGCGAGACCGAGGGTCGGAAAACCGAAAAGCTGCCTGTCGCAATACGCGGCGCCGATGAAGAAGAGCGCGGGCAGCAGCGCGTTCAGCAGGGCGGAGCAGATCAGGTGCATGGGCATGTTGCCCGTGACGATGGCGGACAGGACGCAGAGCGTGTAGAGGAAGATCACGAGCAGCAAGCTCATGCCGAGCCAGTGCAGCATGTGGAGGGGCGAAAAAAGCTCCCAGGGGTAGCCGGAAGCGGAATCGGCGACCGCCTCGGGGGGCAGGGGCGGCGCGCCGATGCACAAAAACAGGACGCCGGTGGCGAGGACGGGCAGGCCGGCCAGAATCAGGCCGGAAAGATAATGGCTGTTGAAGAGGCTGCGGCGCGTAAAGGGCAGCGCGTGCATGACCGAAACGGAGCCGGGGGCGTGCAGGTAACGGAACAGCATCGCCGAGGCGATGAGGGGAAAGAGGCAGGCGTAGATCAGGAAGCCCGGATTCCGGAGGTCGAGGGTGGTTTGCAGGTAGCTCCGGATGGAGTAGGAATCTTCCCCGGCCATGAGCAGCGGGAAAACGCCCGTGAAAAAGTAGGCCAAAAACCCGAAAACGGGAATGACCCAGAAACGCCGCAGATTTTCCCGGATCAGGGGGACGGATATGCTAAAATAGGATGTTGTCGATATCATGGTTTCCTCCTCCGATTTCATATATGAAAATCTCTTCCAGCGACAGGGGCAGGAGATCGAAGATCAGCGGCGATTTCCCGCCGATGACGCGTTCCACCTCTTCTTTCGGGTTGCGCACGATCAGGAGGTCCACGACGCCGCGCGATTCCTTGTGGAGCACGCGGAGCCCCTCGTAGCGCCCTTCGGCGGGGACGTCCTCCGCAAAGGCGGCCTGCACCTTGTGGATGTCCGATTTCAATTCGTCCAGATCCCGCTCGATGAGCATTTTCCCGTTTGCCAGCATGCCGATGGAATCGCAGATGCCTTCCATTTCGCGGAGGTTATGGGAAGAAACGAGTACGGTCATGCCCCGCTCCGCCACGCCGTCCACGATGTATTTCCAGACTAATTTGCGGATCAGGGGGTCGAGGCCGTCGATGGGTTCGTCCAGAATCAGGTAGTCCGGGGCGGCGGACATGCTCAGGATGAAAGCGGCCTGTTTTTGCATCCCCTTGGAAAAACGGGACAATTTCCGGTTTTCGTCCAGCTCGAACCGGGCGGCCATCTGCGTGTAGAGCGCCGGATTCCAGACCGGGTAAAGCCGGCTGTAGAAACGGGCGGATTCTTTCAGGCTATAGGAGCCGAAAAAGTACAGGTCGTCGGGGATGAAGCAGCTGCGTTCCTTGACGCGCAGGTTTTCATAAACGTCCTCGCCTTCAATGGTGACATGGCCGCTGTCGGCGCGGAGGATTCCTGCAATGTGCTTCAAAACGGTGGTTTTGCCCGCGCCGTTCGCGCCCACGAGGCCGTAAATCGAAGCTTTTTTGATGTTCATGCGGAGCGACGAAAGTGCCTGCACCTTGCCGAAACGTTTTTCGAGATCAGTGACTTGTATCATGTGCGTTGCCCTCCTTTTGTTTCCGGCGTAGTTTCCGGCGTAATGGCCGGCGCGGATTCCGGCGCGGGTTTTGGCGTGATGGTTGAATCCGGAAGCTCTTCCAGAAATGCGAGGATTTCGTCCCGTGCCATGCCCGAATAATAGAGTTCCCGGACGCCGCGCCGCACAAGCTCCATGGCCCCGCGTTTCAGCGCTTCGTCCGTCTTGCGGGATTCCGCCTTGTCAACGAAGGTGCCGAGGCCCGACACGGTATAGACGTAGCTTTGCCGTTCCAGTTCCCGGTACGCTTTCTGGACGGTGTTCGGGTTGACCGTGAGGGTTTTGGACAAATCGCGGACGGAGGGCAGCTTTGCGCCGGGGTTCAGGGCGCCCGACAGGATCAGCTCACGCAAATTGTCAATGACCTGTTCGTAGATGGATTTTCGGCTTTTCAAATCCAGTTGAAACATGGATGTGTCTCCTTTCTCCCAAGCAGTGACGGAACTGCCGTAGCGACTATAGTGTACTATATGTATTAGTACGCTGTCAATATCTTTTTGTTGACAGGAAAGAAAAAAAGGTGGAGAATAGAAGAGAACGGTCGGACAGATTAGGCATGGCAACGGATAAGGAGAATGTTATGGACGAAAAATATATGAATTCACAAGAGACGGAATGGAGGGCGGGCGCCGCCGGGCTGGATTCCGGTGCGTCCCCCGGCCGCGCCCCCGCGCCCCCGCGAGCGCCCGGACGCGGGAGGCAGGCAAGACCCTGGCGGAAAGGCGTCTTCATCTGCGCCGGCATCTTCGTGGGCATCATCCTGCTGACCGCCCTGTTCAAATCCGTGTTCGACGGAACCGGAATTGGCGGCAGGGGCTACAGCTACAATGCCTACGACTACCCCTACATCGCGAACTTGGACGTGAGCGGGACAATCAGCGGCGCCCCGGATTCCGACCTGCTCGGCAACGTGACGGGCTACTACCATCAGTGGACCTTGAACCGCATCGACGACCTGATCAACGACATCAACAACCGCGGCCTGATCCTCTATGTGGACACGCCGGGCGGCGGCGTATATGAAAGCGACGAGCTGTATCTGAGAATAGTGGAATATAAGGAAAAAACAGGAAACCCCGTCTATGTCGCGATGGGCGGCATGGCGGCCTCCGGTGGCTACTACATCTCCGCCCCCGCCGACCGCATTTACGCGAACCGGAACACGTGGACCGGTTCCATCGGCGTGACGCTGGGAACCATGTTCGACGTCAGCGAATTTCTGGAAAGCCACGGGGTCAAAACCATGACGATCACGTCCGGCGCAAACAAATCGATGGGCAGCAACTTCGAACCCGTCACGGAAGAACAGCGGGCAATCTTCCAGTCGCTGGTAGATGAAGCATACGAGCAGTTCATCGGCATCGTTGCCGAAGGGCGGGACATGGAGCTCGAAGACGTGCGCACCATCGCGGACGGCCGGATCTACACGGCCAAACAGGCGTATGAACTGGGCCTTATCGACGCGATAGGAAGCTTCGACGAAGCGCTGTCGGACATGCAGAAAAAATTCCGTCTCTGGGACTGCGAACTGATAGAAATGCACTACGAAAACAATTCATGGCTGGGACGCTTCCTGAATGTAGAGTCTCTGAAGCCGCTGGAAGAGCTGCTGCGGCAAGGGCAGGGAGACCTGAGCGCCGTGCTGGAAATAACAAAAGAAAACGGACGCATGCCGCTGCGGTATATGTACGGCTGGTAGGTTCCATTTCCTCATCCGTTTGTTACTATTCAAAGATGTGTCTGTCTGGGGGCAGTCCTTGCTGTTGTTGACAAAAATCATCCCATGTGGCATTATGATAATTGAGATTATGATAATTTGAATTATCATTTCGGACGGAGGTGGTTTCCTCACTCCAGCAGCGCAATGGCGCGGGCGGGCGCGCCGTCCGCGTTTTTCCATTTCAGCGGCAGGCAGATGAACGTGAACAGCTCCTTGCCGCAGTGCTCCAGGTTCGTAAGGTTTTCGATGATCACGGTTTCCGCAGACGAAAAGATCAGCTTGTGTATCGTCAGATCGTCGTCCGCGATGGGATCGATGCTGATCACGTCCACGCCAAGCCCTTTCTTCTTCGCGCCGATCAGGTACCGGGCCACCTCTTCGCTGATCAACGGAAAATCCCCCAGATATTCGTCCGTACCCCAAAAACGGCTCCACCCCGTGTTGAACAGAATAAAATCCGCCGCGTCCACGCGCGCCCTGTCCCTGTCCAGACAGGCCATGCCGATGCGCCCGCCCGCCTTTACGCCGCGGCAGTCAACGACAACGGCTTTCCCGACAAACTGACCGGCGGGGAACCGGTCCAGCGTGGTTTTCCCGGCAAACAGATGAACAGGGGGATCCATGTGCGTGCCCGTGTGGGAAAACATCGTGAACAGCGTTTCCTTAAAACCGTCGGCCTCGTAGCTGTTGGCCGGCGTCAGCTTGGGTTTTTCCGTGCCGGGGAAGACGGACATGTCCTCGGAAATGGTCTGGGTCAGATCGATGACGTTCATGGGATTCTCCTTATAATACTCGTGTTGATTACAAAATTCCTCCCGCAATCAGCGGGCGGTTTGCGGAAACGAGTATTACCGGTTCGCATAGCGGTAAATATTTTCGCGAACCGGTATAACAATCTAAAACTGCACGTCCGACTTAATCAGCCCTTTCTTGATCTTGTTGCGGATGCAGGCGTAATAAACCAGGTAAACCGCGACCCAGATGACGAAGCCCAGAAACTGCCATATGTCATAGAAGCTGAGGTACAGGACATAGACGCAGCCCGCGAGCGCGAGGATCGGGATGACGGGGTAGAAGGGCTGCTTCCAGCCGACCTCGCGGCGAATCCGGTCCGCCCCCATCTTCTGCCGGTATTTCATCCCGGCGATGACAGCCAGTCCCCAGGAAATCGTCCAGGCGATGACGGCCTGGTTGCACAGGGTCACGTAAAAATCCGTGGCGCCGTAGTAGAACGCCACCAGTATGCCGATGATGCCGACGATCCAGATGATGACGATGCCGGCGACGGGCGTTTTCGTCTTGGGGTTGAGCTTGGCGAAGAGTTTGGGAAGATAGCCCTCCAGCGCCATGGCGTAAAATATCCGGGAGGGCGTGTATATCGTGCCCATGATCAGGCAGGTGGCGGCCGCGAGCCAGGCCGCGACGTTGAGGATGTGCGCGCCCACGGGTCCGAAGATGACGTCGGCGGCGGCGGTGAACGGCGAAACGTCCATGCTGGCGTCCTGCCAGTTGATGGTGCCCAGGACCACGAAAAGCGCCAGGGTGTACACGGCGATGAAGGTGATGCTGGACCAGACCAGCGCCCTGCCGAGATCCGTAGGTTTCCGGCATTCGGAGCCGGAGGTGCAAAGACAGGCGGCTCCCAGGTACGCGTAGGTGGCGATGGGGATGACCGCGCTCATCCCGCCGAAACCGTTCGGCATGAAAGGCGTGAAATTCTCCATGTCCAGCCCTTTCAGGACGCCCACGACCCCGAAGACGATCATGATGGCGACCAAGATGGCGACTAAGATCAACTGGCCCTTTCCGGCGATGGCGGTTCCGGCGATGTTCATGATGACGAAAACAGTGAAAAATACCGCGGCCCAGAAGACGGTGCCGAATTCCAGATCCATGGCGGGGAACCAGTAGCTGGTGAAACGGCCGAGGGCGACGCTGATGGAACCGCCCAGAACGACCCAGCCCACGGAAAAGGTCAGGCCGGACAAAAGACCGAAAAACTTGCCCAGATAGGTCTCGACCCAGACCGACATGGCGCCTGCGGAGGGCATGCCGACGGAAATTTCGCCCATGGCCACCATAAGCAGCATCTGGATCACGCCGGCAGCAAAGAACCCGATCATGGCGGAGGGACCGCCGTACTGGATGCCGTCCGCCATATAGAGGAAGACGCCGTCGCCGACGACGGAACCCACGCCCACGGCCCATATCTGCCAGAACCCCATGTTGCGCACGAGGCCGACCGACTTAATGACTGGCCCGCCGACGTCCGGCTTGGCGATAACTTGTGCTTTGCCCATATTTTGCCTCCTTTTACATTATAGCTTTTCTTTTACCAAAGCGATAACTTCATCCGTACTCATGACGTCGCAGTAAATGACATTCATAATCCTAAGCTCCGCGTCGTGGTGTTCCATGGAACCCGCGGCGCAGCAGTCCTCCACGCATATGACTTTAAAACCGTCGTCGGCAAGCCCCCTGACCGTGTTGGCGACGCACTGGTCGGTGACGATGCCGGTCACCACCACGGTTTCGATGCCCATGAAACGCAGCAAAGCCAAATAATTTGTCCCTGCCGTCACGCTGTCCGTGGTCTTGTTCACGACAATCTCGTTTTTCCGGGGCGCAAGCTCGTTGATCATCTGCGCGGCAAAGCTGTCCACGTGGAGCAGCATGTTGTTCCAGCCCTCGGATTTCTGGACGGGGGAGCGGTCTTCCCCGTCTTCCCGCAGACAGGCGATCCGCCCGAAAGTGACGGTCAGCTTGTTTTCCCGGAAAAACGCAAGCAGGCGCCGGTTGTTCGGCACCACGGTTTCATCCAAGCGGTCATGGAAGGGAATCCAGCGTTCCCATTCGCCCGAAGCTTGGAATTCCAGCGCTTCCCCGAAATCCCGGAGAACGAATTCGTTTTGCAGGTCAATGATGAGCAGCGCCGTTTTTTTCGGATCCAGGTTCACCGGCGGCAGCTCCTTGGCCGTTTCATAGTAAAAAGATAAATATTTTTCCCTCGTAGTCATTGGGCCCCCCTTTTATGGCGAAAACAGTTCCGGAAACGAACGTCAAAAACAAAAAGCAATGAAAGCAGTCAAAGGCTCCATTGCCGGATAGAAAAAGTTTACATTATATGCGGACGCATGTCAAGCGGATTTTTCGTCCTGCCTATTGACCCGTCGGGTCAACTGTGATATACTGAAGTTGACCCGTTGGATCAATACGGTTCATGCGATGTCGATGTCGATGTCGATGTCGATGTCGAGTTGGAGGCGATTGCTTTGGAAAATCAGGAAGAAGCGAAAAAAATGCGGATTGTGAACGCGGCAATCTCGGAATTCGCGCGTCATGGCTACAAGAACGCGAACACGAACGACATCGTAAAAGAGGCGGGCGTTTCCAAAGGGCTGCTGTTCCATTATTTCGGCAGCAAAAAACAGCTGTACGTCTACCTCTACGAATACGCCATGCGCCTCATCACGGACGCGGTGGCCGATGAATTCGACTGGGAGGAACGGGACATATTCAAACGGTGGCGCACCGGCGCAGCCATAAAACTGCGCATGATGCGGGAACACGGCATGCTGTTCGAATTCATCATAGACGCCTATGCCAGAACCGCAAACGAGGTCAAAGAGGAGATCGACACAAGCACCGGCGTCTGGATGGCGTTCAATTGGGACCAGCTCATGAAAAGCGCGGACACAAGCCTTTTCCGGGACGACATAGACGTAGGGAAAGCGATGCAGGTCATCTGGTGGAGCATAAACGCCTGTACGCAGAAATGGGTGGATCCCACGCAGAACGTCTCTTATTATGAGGAAAATTACGCGTCGCTGACCGTGGAATTGGACGCGTATCTGGAACTGCTGCGGCGTGTGTTTTACAAGGAGCAGGTATGATTATGAAGCCGTCCGTCATAAAAGCGGAGCATCTGGCAAAGGACTACCGGATGGGCGAGGTCACGGTACACGCCCTCCGCGACGCCAGCTTCGAAATAAGCGCCGGGGAATTCGTCGTCATACTGGGGCCGAGCGGGAGCGGGAAAAGCACGCTCCTGAACATCCTCGGCGGCATGGATTCGCCATCCGGCGGCCGTTTCTTCCTGGAAGACGCGGAGGTCACGGCGTTCAACGAGCGAAAGCTGACGGAATACCGCCGGCACAGCGTAGGCTTCGTCTTCCAGTTCTACAACCTGATGTCCAACCTGACAGCCCGCGAAAACGTGGAGCTGGCGACGGAGGTCGCCGCTGAACCCTTGGACGTGGAAGAGACCCTGAAAAGAGTCGGCCTTTTGGAGCGGGCGGACCATTTCCCCGCGCAGCTGTCCGGCGGCGAGCAGCAGCGCGTATCCATCGCGCGCGCCGTAGCGAAGAACCCTAAGATCCTGCTCTGCGACGAGCCGACGGGCGCGCTGGATTTCAAAACGGGGATTTCGATCCTGGAGCTGCTGCAGAAACTCAACAAAGAATGGAAGATGACCATCTTCGTCATCACGCACAACGCGGAGATCGCCGCCATGGGGGACAGGCTTATCCGCATGCGCAGCGGCGAGGTGGTTGAGAACACGCGGAACGAAAAGCCTGCGGACCCGCCCCGCGCATCGTCATTGCGAGGAGCGTAAGCGACGAAGCAATCCACAGGCGCTGGATTGCTTCGCTACGCTCGCAACGACGAAGGACATAAGTTCGTCCGCACCACGCCCGCCCTCCGGGCCACGCCCGCCCCGCGCATCGTCATTGCGAGGAGCGTAAGCGACGAAGCAATCCACAGGCGCCATCTTTACCAGGAGGCTCCTATGAAAACGATAGACAAACGCTTGCTCCGCATGATAGGGGATACAAAAAGCCAGTTCGCCGCCGTGTCCGTAATTCTGGCCGTGGGGCTTGCCTTTTACATGTCCATGGGCCTGGCGGCCCTCAATCTGCGGCAGGGCATGGAGCGCTACTACGACGAATACCGTTTCGCGGATCTTTCCTGTCAGGCGGGCGGGGTCAGCCTCCGGCAGGTTCGCGCCTTGGAAGAATTGCCCGGCGTGGCGGAGGCGGAAGGGCGTTTCACCCGAACCGTCCCCCTGCTGACGGAGGACGCCGACGGCAGGGGCAGGGCGGAGATCGTCACGGTTCCGGCGGGGAACGGCGGGATCAACCGGCTCCTGCTGGAAGAAGGGAGCCTGCTGCAGGCGGGCAGCCGGGACGTGCTGGTGATCCGTCAGCTGGCGGCTGCGCGGGATATCCGCCCCGGCGACCGGATCCGCATGCAGATCAACGGACAGGCCATGGAATTCCCCGTCGCGGGGATCGTGTCCAGCCCGGAATTCATCTATCTGGCGGACCCTGACCAAGGCATCATGCCCGACAACAAAAACTACGGCGTCATATATATGGAAGAAAATTTCGGGCGGCAGCTTCTGGGCGCACAGGGCGGTTACAACGACATCCAGATATTGGAAGAAAACGGCCTTTCCGGGACGGAACGGGACGACCTTGCGAAAACGATAGAGGAACGGCTGGAAGATTACGGCGGGCAAGGCGCCGTACAGCGCGCGGAGCAGTTCAGCAACGTCATGATCTCGGATGAAATCGGACAGCTTGAAACCATGGCGGCCGCCCTCCCCGTCCTGTTTCTGCTCATCGCCGCGCTGATTCTGGTGATGATGCTGGGGCGGATGGTGAAGCGGGACAGGCAATCCATCGGCATCCTGAAAGGCTTGGGCTATTCCTCCGCGCAGGTGGTGTCCCACTACGTGAAATACAGCCTGCTGGCGGGCCTGGCAGGCGGCGTGGCGGGGGCGGCGGCCGGCATGGGGCTGGCGGGCGCTTTGACCACATATTACATGGAATTCTTCTTCCTGCCGGATCTGAACCGGATCACGGACTACCAGTATATCCCGCAGGCCATCCTGCTCTCCTGCCTTTTCTGCGCCGCCGCCGGGCTTCTGGGAACCCGCGGCGTGTTCGCGGTCTCCCCGTCGGAATCCATGAAGACGGAATCGCCGGGGACGGGCAGGCGGATTCTGCTGGAACGCGCGCGCTTTCTGTGGCGGCGGCTGTCGTTCAGCCAAAAACTGGCGACGAAAAACGTGTTTCGCAACAAAAAACGCGCGCTGTTCATCTTTACGGGCATCATGGTGACATACGGCATGATGGTTTTCGTGCTCACGATGCCGGCGATGCTGTCGGACATGATGGGGAAAGGGCTAGAGGAATTTCAGCCCATGGATTACAACGTTTCGTTTAAAGCCCCCCTGTCCGAAAAAGCCCTTGTGGACATCCGGCGGATTGTGGGGGACGTCACCGAACTGGAAGGGAAGGTGGAATACCCGTTCCGCCTGGAAAGCGGCCCGCGTGACATCGCCCTGACGGTCATCGGCGTGGAGCGCGGGACGGCATTTTACCGTTTCAGGGGGCAGGACGGGCGCGCCTATGAGGTCCCGGAGGACGGCATCCTGCTCAGCGGCTACGCCGCGAAGAAACTGCGGGCCGGCGTCGGCGACCTAGTGCTGCTGCATGCTTATCTGCCGGGCGCGGAGGACGTGTGGGCGGAGGTGACGGGCGTCATTTACCAGGCCATGGGCGTCAACGCCTACATGGACAAGGCGGCCATGGCGCGGGCGTACCTGACGCCCGGCGCCGTCACGGGCTTCTATATGAATTCCGGTGATCCCGATGCC
>JAITOE010000112.1 GCA_031290135.1 Eubacteriales Family XIII. Incertae Sedis bacterium | reverse complement strand
TCCAGTGCGCAGTATGGATTGCTTCGTCGCTTCGCTCCTCGCAACGACAAAGGACGTAGCGGTGTCCCGTAGCGGCGGTTCTACATACCTGAGATTCATAACAGTAACGTTGGCGCCGGGTTGTTTCGCGCCGCATGTAATGCGGGTCATGTCTTAGCAGCGGCGTCAGCGCAGCAGGGCGTAGAGCGCGAGGATGTAGCTCTGCGCCCCGAAGCCCGCTATGCTGCCTTTGCATACGGGCGCGATGACGGAATTGCGGCGGAAATCCTCCCTGGCGTGGACGTTTGACATGTGGACTTCGACGACGGGCGCCGCAATGGCGGCGACGGCGTCGCGGAGGGCGATGCTGTAATGGGTGTAGGCGGCGGCATTTAAAATGACGCCGTCCGCGTCCGAGGCGTTTTGGACCGCGCCTATGATCTCGCCTTCCGAATTGCTCTGGAAAAATTCACAGGCGGCGCCCCATTCCTCCGCTTTGGCGGCGATTTCCCCGCAGATTGCGTCCAGCGTAAGGGTTCCGTATTTTTCCGGCTCGCGCTTGCCCAGCAGGTTCATGTTGGGGCCGTTGATCACGATGATTTTTTTCATGGTAGTCTCCCTGATTTTGACAGCCATAACGTCAGCAAGGCGGGCGGCGGTTTTTTGCGCGCAGCGTCTTTTCGGACATCGCTATGGCCACGTTCTTTGTGGCCGCCCGAAGCGAGCATAAATTTGCGGCTTTGCCGCAAATTGCGAAGAGCGTAGCGGAAAACACCGCTGCCCGCCCTATGGTAAGATAGGTGCTTAACTGTTGCTGTAACAGCCGATCACCTCAAAATATTCGCACGCGGCGGAGGCCTGCCGGAGGACGGAACGGGTGTTTTCGTCCAGAATATTCCCCTGGATCTCCGCAAAAAACCGGTATTTGTCCGAACCGGCCGGCCTTGACTCGATCCGCATCAGGTTCAGCCCGCCCGCCATGAAAGGCAGCAGGAGTTCACACAGCGCCCCGCTGCGGTGCTGCGTCGAAAACGTCACGGACAGCAGGTCGTCGTTTTCGTCGTATTCGGGTTCCGGGGAAATGACCACAAAGGACGTCCTGTTGTCCGACGAATCCATGATGTCCGGCGCCAGCACCCGCAGCCCGTTCAATTCACCCGCCCTGCGTGATCCGATGGCCGCCGTCCTGCCGTTTTCCGCGCCTGAAGCCATTTCCGCCGCTACCGCCGTATTTCGGCAGGCGGTCAAATCCCAGGCGCGTTCCCGCAGAAAATTCGAGCATTGCCGGAAGCCCTCCGGATGGGAAAATACCTCCCTGACGTCGGAAAGCGCAAGCCCCTCCCGTGCCAGCAGGCAATGCTTGATGTCGATCCACGTCCGCCCGACGATGAAACAGCCGTACTTGCGGAGCAGGTCATAGGTTTCGCCGATGGCGCCCGTCTTGGAATTCTCAATGGCGACCACGCCGTAGGCCACGCGCCGTTTTTTCACCGCGAGGAACACGTCTTCAAAGAATTCCACCGCCCGGCGTTCCGCGTCCGGGAAGAGCTTCGCCAGCGCCTGTTCGCTCCATGCGCCCGGCACGCCCTGGAACGCGCAGGTCAGGTTTTCCCTAAGCGCCTTGCGCGGCGGCGGCAAAAGCGGCGCGTCCGCCGAAAACAGGATTTTGCGCTGCTGCTCTTTTGAAATGGCGATGATGGAGCGCATGAGAAGCGAGGTTTCCCCCTTCATCTCTTCGTCCACGAGGGCCATGGCCTGGTCCACCACCTGCTGTTCACGCACGTCGTCGGTGATGGCCATGTTGTTCAGGCCTTTGATGTCGGCCACTTTTTTGGAAATACGCATCCGGTCCTCAAACAGGGGGATCAGCCTGCCGTCGATTTCGTCAATTTGCCTCCTGAGATCCCCCAGACGTTCGTTTGTGCTCATTTCGTTCGGTCTCCTTTCAAGTTTCTCCCGTAATCGCCGCTCATGCTTCCTCTGTGACCGCCGTGCGCAATTTTCTGACGTTTCGCATCAGCCGGTCGAACAGGAACGGCGTGATGGACTGCTGGCCGTCGCACAGCGCCTTGTCCGGCTGGTTGTGGACCTCTATCATCAGGCCGTCCGCGCCGGCCGCGGTAGCCGCCAGCGCCATGGGATACACCAGGTCCCAGTAGCCCGTCCCGTGCGAGGGATCCACTACGACAGGGAGATGGGACTTTTTCTTGATCACCGGAATCGCCGAGAGATCCAGGGTGTTGCGGGTGGACGTTTCAAACGTGCGGATGCCGCGCTCGCAGAGGATCACGGGGGTGTCGCCGCCCATGAGAATATAGTCGGCCGCCATCAGCATTTCGTCTATGGTGCTGGAAAGGCCCCGTTTCAGCAGCACGGGTTTCCCTATTTTCCCTACTTCCATCAGAAGCGGGAAGTTTTGCATGTTCCGCGCGCCGATCTGGATGATGTCCACGTCGGCGCGGAAGACGTCAAGGTATTCCTGTGACATGATCTCGGTGACGATGGGCAGACCCGTTTTTTCCCTGGCGATCTTCAGAAGCTCCAGCCCGTCCAAGCCAAGCCCCTGAAAGGAATACGGCGAACTGCGAGGTTTGAAGGCGCCGCCGCGGAAAAAGTCCGCGCCCGAATGTTTCACGTCCCGCGCGATGGAAAGCACCTGCGCTTCGTTTTCCACGGAGCAGGGACCTGCCATGACGGTAAAGGCGCCGCCGCCGATCTTCCGCCCGGCGACCTCGTAGGACGAATCCTGCGGATGGAAGCGCCGCCCCGCCAATTTGTAGGGTTCCGACACTTTCATGACGCGTTCCACGAACTCGTGCCGTATGAGGCTGTCTTCCGAAAGCATGGACGTGTCGCCCGCCAATCCCAGCATGCAGGTCGTTTCGCCCTGTATGTCCTGAATGGTCAGCCCCCTGCCGGAAAGTTCGTCCCGCAGAAATTCTATCTGCGGTTTTGTGGCGTTCGGTTTTAATATGATGATCATGTTGATGTTCCCTTTCTTAGTAACCTCTCCGTCATTGCGAGCGAAGCGAAGCAACCCGGCGCCTGTGGATTGCTTCGGCGGCAAACGTAACCTCTCCAGCGCCTGTGGATTGCTTCGGCGGTGAACGCTTGGCCGGCTGAAGCCGGAGAGTTCTCGCACGGCACCTACCATCCATTTGCTGCGCAAACGGGGTTAGGTGCGCGGCGGCAAACGTAACCTCTCCGTCATTGCGAGTGAAGCGAAGCAACCCGGCGCCTGTGGATCGCTTCGGGGCTCCTATACGCCGTAAGCCTGCAAATCCAGCGAATCTATTACAACCCGGCACAAAGCCGGCTTGTCCAAGGTACGCCCCAGAAAGCGCTCGTCCGCCAGCAGCGCCTGATAAAGGAGCATCCCCATGCCGTTCAGCGTGGCAAGCCCCAGGGCTTCCGCCTCCCGGAGCAGCCTTGTGCGCGCCGGGTTGTAGATGAGGTCGCAGACCAAGGCGCCGGCCGGCAGGCGTTTCAGGAACGCGAATGATTCGTGTTCGGCCTGTATGCCGTGCATGCCCAGCGGCGTGGCGTTGATCAGGACGTCGGCGCCGGCCGCCGCCGCCGCGAGATTTTCCGGCGTCATTTCCAGTGCTTCGGCATCCAGCGGAAACGCGGCCTGTACGCCGCGCAGGAGCTTTTCCGCCTCCTCCGGCCGCCTGCAAAGCATCACGAGTTTTTCTGCCCTCTCTTCGGCCGTTTTCAGCGCAATGCCTGCGGACGCGCCGCCCGCGCCCAGCAGGACAACGCGGCGGCCTTGGTATGCGTGGCCTTTGCCCCGCAAAGCCTGCAGCAGCCCGCCCATGTCCGTGTTGTAGCCATGGAGCCGCCCGCCCCGGACGACCACCGTGTTTACCGCCCCGCAGAGCCGCGCTTCCTCTTCTATTTCGTCCAGAAACGGAATGATGTCCATCTTATGGGGGATGGTCACGTTGATCCCGCCAAGCCCGGACGCCCTGAGCTTCGGCACGAATTCCCCAAGCGTTCCTTTCCGCACATGGATGTTGCCATAGCGCCGGCTTTCGCCGATGCTGTCAAACACGGCGTCATGGATGAGGGGGGACATGCTGTGTGCGACCGGATCGCCGATGAGGGCAAAACCCTCGCCGGGGTATTCGGAGCGGATGAGGGCAATCAGGCACGCCAGCGCTTCATCCAGGCCGTTGGCGCAGGGGAGGGACACGTCCGCATACGCCTCATACAAAGGGCGCCGCTCCCGGTCCAACAGGAATATCCGGTCTGAATCCTCCGCCAGCAGGGGACGGTTGCGGCTGTCCAAGGTTTCCGCGATCTGCTCCGGGGGCCGGTCCAGAAAAACGACCAGCGCGTTCTCTCCCAGCGTCTTCCTGTTTTCCGCGCGGAGCACCGCGCCGCCGCCGGTGGAAATCACCGTTTTTTTCAGGCGGGCGGCCTCTTTTGCCATCTCCGTTTCCAAGTCGCGGAATTTTTCCTCCCCGAATTTCGCGAAAATATTCCGGATGGACATGCTTGCCGTGCTTTCTATCTCGCTGTCCATGTCGAAAAAGCCCAGCCCGGCCGCTTTCGCCGCCCGTTCCCCTATCGTCGTTTTACCGCTCCCGGACAGGCCGATCAAAACAATGTTTTTCATAAATCTCTCCTACTTACCGTTTTCTGTGCAAACAGGGTTAGGTGCGCAGCAGTCTAACACGCAAAGTGCGAGGGCGGCTTCCAGCACGGGTGTCGCCCTTGGCGCGATGCAGGGGTCGTGCCGCCCCTTTGTCTGCAGCTCCGCGTTGCGCAGGTCCGCCGCGTCCACGGTTTGCTGCAGCAGGGCGATGGAAGCCGTCGGTTTGACGGCGGCGCGGACAAGGATGGGCATTCCGTTGCTGATCCCGCCGAGAATCCCGCCGTTGTGGTTGCTGCGGGCGAAAATCCGCCCGTCCTCCGCGTAGATTTCATCGTTGGCTTCGCTGCCGCGCAGGGCGGACAACGGGAAGCCGTCCCCAAATTCGACGCCTTTGACCGCCGGTATCGAAAAAAACAGGGCGGCGATCCGGCTTTCCAGCGAAGCGAAAAAAGGATCGCCCAGCCCGCCCGGCACGCCGAACGCCACGGTTTCCACGACGCCCCCGACAGAATCCCCGTCCTCTTTGGCGAGGCGGATCGCTTCCCGCATTTTTTCGCCCGCAGCCTCGGAAGCGGGGAATTTCAGGCGCGACAAAGCTTCCCAGTCCGATTTTTCTCGGGGGATTTGCGGATCCGCTATGCCGCCCGCAGCGGCAAGCCGCCCGTAAATTTTCACGCCGCGCCGCGCAAGAAGCTGCTTGGCCACCGCCCCCGCAAAGACCAACGGCGCCGTCAGACGTCCGGAGAAGTGGCCGCCTCCGCGCATGTCCGCGTGTCCGCCGTATTTCAAAAAAGCCGTCCAGTCCGCGTGTCCCGGCCTGAATTTCGTGCCGTAGTCGGCGGAATGGCTGTCTTTGTTGCGGATCACGCCGCAAATGGGGGAGCCGGTGGTCTTTCCGTCGTGAAGCCCGCTGAAAATCTCCACCTTGTCTTCTTCCCGCCGCGCGGTGGAGTAGGGATCCCGCCCCGGCGCCCGCCGTTCCATTTCCCGCTCCAGCTGCTCCATGTCGATGCGTTCGCCTGCCGGGAAACCGTCCAGGACCATGCCGACGGCTTTTCCGTGCGACTCCCCGAAAATGGACAGCCGGATGTTGTGTCCCCAGGTATTCATGTCAACCTCTCTGTCTTTTCGAAATCATTCCAAAAATCCGGATAGGATTTGCTCACGTTGTGCCAGCCGACCAGCTTCACCTCTTCCGTGCAGCGGACGGCGGCCAGCGCCATGGCCATGGCGATGCGGTGGTCGTGGTGCGCGTCCGCCACGCCGCCTTTGAGCGCGGGCGCGCCGACGATGGTCAGCCCGTCCGCCTTTTCGGTGATTTTCGCCCCGAGCTTGCCCAGCTCTTCGGCCAAAGCGTGCAGCCGGTCGCTCTCTTTCATCCGCAGCCGGCCCGCGTTGACGATGTGGCTGCTCCCTTCGCAAAAACAGCAGAGCGCCGCAACGGGCGGTATGAGGTCGGGGTTTTCGCGCGCGTCCACCGTAATCGCCGAGAGTTTTTCGGCATGAACCGATACGACCCCGCCTTTCCATGTGACTTTTGCTCCCATTTTTTCTAACATCTGGAGAAAAACGCTGTCGCCTTGCTGGCTGTCAACGCTGAGTCCCGCGCATTTCACGTCCAAGCCCAAGGCCGCCGCGCCCAGAAAATAGGCTGCCTGCGAATAATCCGTTTCCACCGTGTATTCAGAAGGGCTGTAGCGCTGCCCGCCCTTTATGAGAAACGTGTCGTCCAGCACTTCCGTTTCCACGCCGAAGCTGTGCATGACATCCATGGTCATTTCCGCGTATTGCCGGGATTCCAGCGGGGACGACAGACGGATTTCGCTGTCCCCTTTCGTTAAGGGCAGGGCGAAGAGCAGGCCGGACACAAACTGCGAACTCACGTCCCCCGGCAAGGTGTAGACGCCGCCGCACAGCGGGCCGCGGACTCGGATTTCCCTTTGCGTATGGGAGAAGGACACGTTGGTTTTCGCAAAGACGTCGTCATAGGCGCCCATCGGACGCACCAAAAGCCGTCCTTTTCCCTTAAATACCGTTTGCTTCCCGGACAGCGCCGCCACCGGAATCAGGAAACGCAGCGTGGATCCGGATTCCATGCAATGAATCAGGTCCGCGTGGCGTTTCGTCCCGCCGTCGATATGCAGGGAGCCGTCTTTTAGACGCCACTCGCAGCCCAGGGCGTTCACGCCCCCCAGCGTCGCTTCTATGTCTTCCGACAGCGTTACGTTGTGGATCACGCTTTCGCCGTGTGCCAGCGCCGCGCAGATCGCCGCCCGGTGGCTCAGGCTTTTGGATGCCGGCGGGGTGATGGTCCCGTTTGGAAAGAGGCGGATGGTTTTGGGTTCCGTGTTTGCTGGCATGGTTTCCTCCTTTCAGTCTGGTTTCTTATGGACGATAACCCCAAGAGCAAAATTGCTTGTTACTGTTATGAATCTTAGGTATGTAGAACCGTCATTACGCCCTTTGTCGTTGCGAGGAGCGAAGCAACGAAGCAATCCATACTGCGCACTGGATTGCTTCGCTTCGCTCGCAATGACGGAGGATGTGCCGCGCCCGCCCCCCCCCGGCTGGGTAGATTCGTTCCGTTTGGTGACGGAACCCGTCGTGATTGACTGTCATGAATCTGCCGGAACGAATCACGTAGCCGCCCTGCGCGGCGTTCAGCACAAGCTCCGCAGCTCAGCCGCGTCCGTGCTATGCACAAAAGCCTCGCCCGGCGCCTTGATCAGGACAAGCTGCACCTGATCCCCTTCGTTTTTCTTATCCATTTCCATCTGCGGCAGCATTTCTTCCGGCGGATAGGGGCAGACCGTTTCGAAGCCGTGGATTTCTAAAACCGCGCGGATCGCGGCGGCGCTGCCCGGCTCCGTCAGCCCCATTTTTTCCCCGGTTTCGGCGGCCAGCAGCATGCCGATGGCCACAGCTTCGCCGTGGTTGAAGCGCCGGAAGCCACCCAGGGTTTCCAGTGCGTGTCCGAAGGTATGGCCGAAATTGAGCAGCCTGCGCTCGCCTTTGTCCAGCTCGTCCCGTTCCACGATCCCGCTTTTTATGCCGCAGCACATATCGACGATGCCGGGCAGCTCCGCCGCGCCCGGTCTTTCCCGCAGGCTTTCAAAGAACGTTTTCGAACAGATGGCGCCGTATTTGACCACCTCCGCCATGCCGCAGCGGAAATCCCGCCCGGAGAGGGTGGCGAGCAGGTTTGTATCCGCGAGGACGCAGGCCGGCTGGTAAAAAGCCCCCGCCAGGTTTTTCCCTTCCTTCAGGTCGATCGCCGTCTTGCCCCCCACGCCGGAATCCACCTGCGCCAGCAGGGTGGTCGGAACCTGGATGTAGCAGACGCCGCGCATCCATGTGGCAGCGGCAAAACCGCCCAGGTCGCCGACGACGCCGCCGCCGAACGCGACGACCAGCCCGCCGCGTTTCAGCCTCATGGCCGCGAAGTCGCTGTAAAGCCGCCCCAGGCCGTCCAAGGATTTGTTCTGTTCCCCAGGTTCCAGGACCACGGGACTGAAACCCAGACCCGCCGCCGCCATGGAGGCGCTGAACGCCGCCCCATGCAGCCCCCACACAAGACTGTCCGTCACCACGGCAATGCCGTCTTCCGGCTTGAAACGGCCGCAAAGCGCCGCGATCCGGGCGCCGGTCTCCTGCAAAATCCCGCTTCCTATCAGGATATCATAGCTTTTTTCACCGAGTCCGACATGCTGTTTGATCATAGGGTTCTCCCTGTTGTAATAAAAAAGGCTCATGTATCTTTGTACATGAACCCCCCAGTAAGCCTCGCGGCGAATCAAAATTTTTCACTTCAACTCAGATGTTCAGTACACAGTCTTTCTTCAATTTTCCCAAGCCCAAATAACCGAAGCGAAAGTAGCTGCGGCCAAAACTAAAGTAAAACTGATAAATACGCATGGATGATTTTTTCATTGCGTTGCCTCGTTCTATAAAATGCATAACAAGCTCATGCATTTATTGTACCATAAATATTTCAAATTGCAAACACTATTTACATATTTTCGAAAATTTTGGCATTTTGGATTCTGGCAGCGATGATCAGAGCGCGGTGCCGCGCGTAGGCGTAAACAGCTTGGACATATCTGCGCCCTCGTGTTCAAGCAGCCTGATTTTTTTATCGATCCCACCGGCATAACCTGTCAGGCTGCCGTTCGAACCCACGACCCGGTGGCAGGGAATGATGATGCTGACGGGGTTATGCCCCACCGCGCCGCCGACGGCCTGGGCGGACATGCGCTCCTTGCCCAGCCGCGCCGCCACGGTCTTCGCGATCATGCCATACGTGGTGACTTCGCCGTATGGAATCTCGCGGAGAATATCCCATACGGCCGTCCGGAACGCGCCGCCGCCGGGCGCCAGGGGCAACTCCGAAACCGCCGGTTTCTGGCCGGCGAAATATCGGTCAAGCCAGTTTTTCGTGGCGGCAAATACCGGTAAATCCGGTTTCTCAGCCCGGCTTTCCGCCACGGCGCCGCCAAAGTATTTTTGTCCGTCCATCCACAGGCCGGCAAGGCTTTCGCCGTCGCTCTCCAATGTCAGCGGACCCATGGGTGATGAATAGTCCGTCAAATAAAACATGCTGCCCTCCATTCCCTGAAAATCCAAGCTTTTCCGAACATCCTTTTGACTTTATAAGCTTATTATACTATACTATAATAAAAACGCAAAGCCTGTAACACAGGGGGACGGTTTCATCGCGCCTTTCGCGTCCCTTGTGTCACCGGGTCCCGGTGCTTAACGCGGGGTGGCACCAGTTCCCGTACCTTGTCTGGGCCTGCGGGGACGGGCGGCTGTACCGTTACGTGGCAATAGGGGACAAAGGGCTGGAAGTGTTTTCGTCGGTAGCGGAGCTGCTGGACGCGGACATGCGGGCATTGCCGGTGAAATATGCCGTGAAGGCCTATGTGACCTTCGGGAAGCAAGGGACGCTCCATTGGGACAAGTATGTGGACAGCGCAGACGGCACGCTCAAATTCGGCGCGGGCTTCTCGGCTGGAAGTTCCATGAACATAAAGGACTTTGAACGCTCCGCCCTGTTCGCCGAAACGACGGAGACGGATAACGATGGCGGCGGCAAACGCTACGCGCTCAGTCCGCAGTACATGGATAGCGACCAATATGCGATAACGCTTCATTTCCGGCCGGACGGAAGGCTCGGCCATGTGGTTTTGTGCCAGGACAGGCATGAGTTTGACGATTCCGGGTCAAAGGGGAGGGAGCGCTGGCGGAAAAATGAACATGACCGCGCACTAAGGCATTGGCTCGGCACGCCCTCACAGGAGGATACGTGGGAATACACGTGGGGAACTGTCGTTTCGTCTTACGACACCTCGCCCGGCACGAGCCAAATCACGGTTCGGTACAAATGAATGGAGGTTGAAAAATGTCAGGCGTAATCCGGCTGCTGCTGCAGACCGGGCTTGCAGCAGGGATGGCCGGCGGCTTTGCTGTTTTTATATACACGATGGTTGGCTTTCCGGTAAAATACGCCCGGCAATGCGGCAACAGCATCCCGTTTGAATGCACGCAGTGCGGCGCCGTGCGCACCTACGGCTGCGAGGAAAGCATTTCCATAAAAAGGAAACCTCGAAACACGTCCTTCAGAGGCGTCCGTACCTATCGCTACCCCTGCGCGGCCTGCGGGCAAAAAACCATGCAGAAACCGATGAAAAAGGCTTTTACTGCGGAGCAGCAACAGATTTTGCGAAAAAAAATCATCCGGGGAATCCTGATTGGCCTATTGTTCGAAATCGCGGGAATCGTTTGCGGGGCGCTGTACGACAATCTATGATGGTCTGTTATGAATCTCAGGTACGTAAAACCGTCGCTGCGGGACGGGCAAGCAGGAGGATTCCAAGATGGATTATTCCGGACAAATTGAAGAATTCGCGGAAAAAGCATGCTTTCATTACGATCTCCCCGGTCTTGCCGTCGGCGCGTGGGCGGACGAAGACAGCCCTGCGGCCTGTGCCGGGACGGCCTGCGCCGCCGTGAGCGGGTATCTGGATTTCCCGGAAAAGCGTCCCATCGCGGCGGACAGCCTCTTCCATATGGCATCCGTTTCCAAGCTGTTCGTCTCCACGGCCGTCATGTTGCTGGCGGAGCGGGGCGCCTTGGATCTGGAAGCGCCGCTTGCCGGATATCTGCCCTGGCTTGTCATGAAAGACGAACGCTTCAGGGACATATCCGCCCGCCAGGCGCTGACCCATACCGCAGGGTTCCCCGACGTCCTGGATTACCGATGGCCCGAACCGGAGGCGGACAGCGGCGCGCTGAAACGTTACCTTGTCTCAGGGGAGGTGCGGGACGCGCAGCTGCTCTGGGCGCCCGGAGAGGGCAGGTACCGGTACAGCAATCTGGGCTATGAAATCCTGGGTGCGCTGACAGCGGAGCTTTCCGGTGTGCCGTTTGAAGTTTTTGTCGATGAAAACATACTCAAACCCCTGGAGATGCGCGACACCACCTTCCTGACCTGGCTCCGTTCGGCGGAAGGCCGGGCCATGGACGCCGAGTCCGCGGGGCCGGAAACGGTTAAAAACGCGCTGCGGTTAGATGCGCTGCGGGACGGCGGCCTTTGCATGCCGCACAGGAAAGATGCGGGCAAACACATTATCCGGCGGGAGCATTTCCCTTACAACAGGGCGCACGCCCCCAGCTCCACCCTGACGTCTAAGCTGGGCGACCTGCGGAAATTCGGCGACGCGCACCTGCACAAAAAAATCCTGCGTCCGGAGAGCTACGAAAAACTCTGGACTTCCTGCGCCCTTGTGCCCAACAACGGCGAGCATATGGGGCTGGGATGGTTTATGCGGCGCCAAAACAGCTACGGCCTCTATGGGCATGAAGGGACGGACGACGGGTTCCGGGCCAGCTTCTGGATCTGCCCGGAGCTGAAACTGCAGATCGCGGTCATGTCGAACTTAGACGACGCGCCCGTCAAGCGGATCAATAAGCAAGTGTTCGACATGCTGACGTAAGGGGAACCGCCTCGCGGCCCAAGTCATTGCGAGGAACACAAACAGCCCATGTCATTGCGAGGAGCGCAAACAGCCCATGTCATTGCGAGGAGCGCAAGCGACGAAGCAACCCAGAAAGCGGGCAACTGGATTGCTTCGCTTCGCTCGCAACGACGGTTATGCCCGCTCCGAAGCCGGCATCTTCTCACGCGTCCGCAGCAGCCATGCGACGGCTTCAAACAGGGCCAGCGGGATCATGGACAGGACGACGCCGGACATCATGGCGCTAAATGAATGTCCGAGAAACGCAGACTCGTCTAAATACCCCAGCATGACAACGGCGCGGCAGAGAACAAGGAATACGGCTGCGAAGACCATGGATCTGGCCAGCAAACGGAAGATCTCGACCCCCCGCGCCTTGTCCTCGTCAGCAATGCGGTATTTTCGAAACAGCGAGGCTTTGATGCACCGGATGAACAGCGCAAAGCCCGATGTAGCGGCCAGAACGAACAAAATGGCCAGCAAGACCGTGACCAAAGTAGCAGGATTCAGCAGATAGATAATATGGAAACCCATAAGGTACATCGGAAACGCAAAGCCAACCAACAGAATGACAATACACAGCAACAGCATAATAACCCGTCCTTTCTCCCTATAAACAACCACGGCGGGCAATATATCGCTCCGCCGTGGAAAAATTCCGGTATTCGCAAGCAGGCTTTTATGCCTTTCCGCTGCAGCCCAGCACGTTCGAGATCTTCCGCTTTACCATCTCCTTGATGGCGTCGCGCGCGGGGGTCAGGTACTGGCGCGGGTCGAAGTCGGCGGGGTGCAGGGCGAAATGCTCGCGTATGCGCGCGGTCATGGCCAGACGGAGGTCGGAGTCGATGTTGATCTTGCAAACCGCGCCTTTGGCGGCCTGGCGCAGCATGTCTTCGGGGATGCCGATGGCGTCAGGCATCTGGCCGCCGTATTTGTTGACGGCAGCCACGAACTCCGGGATGACGGAGGACGCGCCGTGCAGCACGACGGGGAAGCCCGGCAGGCGTTTCGCCACGTCCTCAAGGATGTCAAAGCGCAGCTGCGGTTTCTGGCCCGGCTTGAACTTGAAGGCGCCGTGGGAGGTGCCGATGGCGATGGCCAATGAATCCACGCCCGTCCGTTCCACGAACGCCTGCACCTGGCCGGGATCCGTGTAGGAATGGCTTTCCACGTTCACGTCGTCTTCGACGCCGGCCAGCTGCCCCAGCTCGCCTTCGACCACGCAGCCGTTCGCGTGGGCGTATTCGACCACTTTTTTTGTGAGGGCGACGTTTTCTTCAAAGGGGAAATGGGATCCGTCGATCATGACGGAGGAAAAACCGCCGTCAACGCAGGATTTGCAGACGTCGAAATCCGCGCCGTGGTCCAGATGCAGGGCAAGGGAAAGCCCGGTGTCCTCCATGGCGGCCTCCACGAGCTTGATCAGGTATGCATGTTTCGCGTATTTTCTGGCGCCGGCCGAAACCTGTAGGATGAGCGGGGCGTTTTCTTCCCGCGCAGCTTCCGTGATCCCCTGAACGATCTCCATGTTGTTCACGTTGAACGCGCCCACGGCATAGCCGCCGGCATAGGCTTTTTTAAACATTTCCGTAGTGGTGATGATTGGCATGGGTGTGTCCTCCTCATGTTTCTGGTTTGCGTTTTGCCAACGCGGCTATGGTTATTGCTGTTATGGATTTCAGGTATTACAACGGGTTCTGCCAACGCAGGATGACGGAAAAAAGACCGGCACGAATAGCGATATTTAGTGGCCGTGGTAATATATAGGATCGCCGCCGCAGGGCAACGTTACGTCCTCCGTCATTGCGAGCGGAGCGAAGCAATCCGGCTGGGTGCCTTGCTCCGCCGGCTAATGGCCTGTTAAAATAGCGACTATCTCAGCAGGCGATGTGCCGGCTTCGATGATGAACGTGCCGGCCTGCAGCCGGGTCGCCGCGTTTGCGACAAGCAGCGCGTCGTAAAACTCGTTGTTGGAACTGATAAGCCCGGCGTCCAGCAGCTTCTGCGCGATTTGCGCCGCAGTCTCCCCATATGCGATGTAAAAAGAAAACTGCACGGGTTCGCCGCTTGCGCCCGCGTCATTGGTGCCGTCCGCCTCCGCGCCGTCTGCCCCGCTTTCAGAAACGTCCGCATCCGTGCCGGAAGCCGCGCCGTCTCCGACGGCAAGGTCAACGCCGCCGCCCCGTCCCGCGTCGGCCTCATCTGCCGCCGCGCCGTCTGTGTCCGCACCGCCGCCGTACACGGCCGAGCCGCCCGTCCCCGAAGCCGGGTAGGAGAGAATGACGCCGATCCGGTTCCAGATCAGCAGCGCAGCCAGGGCGATGATGATGAGCGCGACGATAACATCGTTTGTGTCATAAAATATGTCCTTGATCTTCTGCATAACAAAACCTTTCATGTTATTGTGCTGGTTGCGCAGGAACCCATTATAAACAATGTACCATATTTTCAGGCGGCAGACAACGGGAATGGGCAAAGTCCGAGAATTAAGTTTTGGTTACATGTTGTATTCATGTGGCAAATGCGGTATAATGGCATGATGATAACACTGACAATAACAGAAAATGAAGAAAACCAGAGGCTGGACCGCTTTCTGAAAAAATACCTGAGAAACGCGCCTCTTAGCTATGTTTACAAAGCCATCCGCAAGGACGTGAAACTGAACGGGCGCCGCGCGAAGATCAGCGACCTGCTGTCAGCCGGGGATGAAGTCGCTTTGTACGTTTCCGACGCGCAGATGGCGGATTTCCGATCACAAAAGCCGGAAATGAAGGCCAAAAAGCAATTTCAGGTCGCGTATGAAGACGAAAACATCCTGATCGTGGAAAAGCCTTTCGGCCTGCTGACCCACGGCGACAGCGTGGAAAAGAAAAACACGCTCGCGAACCAGGTCATGGGATATTTGTCCGACCAGGGCGCCTATGTGCCGGGACAGGAGAAAACATTCGTTCCGTCCCCAGTCAACCGCTTGGACCGCAACACGACCGGCCTTGTGCTGTTCGGGAAGAAACTCATGGCATTGCAGGGCTTGAACTTCATGATCCGCGAGAAGGGCTATATCAGCAAGTATTATCTGACCATCGTAAAAGGGGAGCTTGCGGCGGAACTGGTCCTGCGGGACAGGATGACGAAAGACTGGCGCAGCAACACGGTGCGCGTTGTCAGCGGGGACGCGGCTGACGGCGGCGCGGACGACGGCGCAAAGCTCATGGAAACTACGGCCCGGCCATTGGCCTCCGCGCACGGCTACAGCTTAGTGGAAGTGGAACTGATTACGGGCAGAACCCATCAGATCCGGGCGCATCTGGCGCAGGCGGGCTTTCCGGTCATCGGGGATCCGAAGTACGGGAGCATGACCGTCAACCAGAAGATCGAAAAGCGCTTCGGCCTGTCCACGCAGTACCTCCACGCGAACCGGCTGCTTTTCCGGCGGGGCGAGGGAGAGCTTGCCTACCTGGGCGGCACGGAGGTCTGCGCATCGTTGCCGCGAAACCTGGACGACATAAAAAACGCTCTTTTCGGCGCAGGGGGACCAGCCGGGCCGCACGGCCAGACGGACCGGCGGGCTTCGGCGGCTCCCAGAGGAAGGAACTGATATCACATTATGAGAGAATGGATTCGAGACATCCTGATCGCTGTTGTAATTGCGGTAGCCATCATGCAGTTTATCAAACCGACCATAGTAAAAGAGCATTCCATGGAACCCACGCTCTTTGAAAACAATTACATATTTTTAAGCAAACAGCAATACACCTTCGGCGATGTCAAAAACGGCCAGATCATCGTGTTCCGTTCCAACATGGAAACGGCGGACGGCGATGAAAAGCTGCTGATAAAAAGGGTGATAGCGGTTCCGGGCGACACGCTCTCGATCACGGACGGGGTCGTGTACCTGAACGGCGAGGCGGCCGCGGAGCCTTATACGAAAGAAGCCTTTACGATGGGGCATGTCGATGAAATGGAGATACCGGAGGGCAGGGTGTTTGTCATGGGGGACAACCGGCAAAACAGCCTGGACAGCCGCAATAACGAGGTGGGGCTTGTCCCCATAGACCAAATTGTCGGCATGGCCATTTTCAGGGTGTTTCCCTTTACGGAATTCGGCAGGCTGAAATAGACCGTCCGGAGGTGCGGCCGGGGTTTTCGGAGGTTGCCCTTATGATGAAGAAGAGAAAACTAATCGCCAACAACAAAAAGGCGCGGCATGATTATTTCATAGAAGAAACCTATGAGGCGGGCATCGTCCTGACCGGGACGGAGATAAAATCCATCCGGCAGGGGAAAGTCAACTTAAAGGAAAGCTACGCGAAGATCGACGGCAGCGAGATGGTCATTTACGGCATGCACGTCAGCCCCTATACGCAGGGCAACCGCTTCAACGTGGATTCGGTCCGGCCGCGCAAGCTGCTCCTGCACAAGCAGGAAATCCGCAAGCTCATCGGCTATACGACACAAAAGGGCCTAACCGTCGTGCCCCTGAACCTCTACATCAACGAAAGAGGCATGGCGAAGATGGAGATAGGCGTCGCCCGCGGCAAAAAGACCTACGACAAAAGGGACGACATGGCAAAACGCGACGCCGACAGAAAAATGCAGCAAGCGATAAAGAAGATCAACCGTTAAAAAGCGCGGTGAACGCTTAGCCGGTTAAATGCAGTTGCGCAGGATTTTTTCGGTTTGGCGCAGGAGCTGGAACAAAGGAGGGAGCGCCGCGTACAAAGGTACGCAGCCGTGAACGCTTAGCCGGCTAAAGCCGGAGCGTTCTGGCATGGCACCTACCATCCATTTGTTGCACAAATGGGGTTAGGTGCGCAATGCGACCGACGGCTTCCAGATCGTGCGCCAGGCCGGAAAAAGACAAGCAAGGGGGTGTAAAGGTTTCGACGGGGGTGTAGAACCAGAATAAGCGAGCCGTAGTTGCCAAGTCTACGTAAAAAGTGGCACGTTAAAGATAAACGGAAAAACTAACAACAATTACGCATTAGCAGCTTAGTCTGCCCGCGTCGTCAGCCCTGATTCACCTGTAGGTCAGGAACCTGGCGTCGATATACAGGAAAACTTCGCGTGAACGCCCGGCAGCGCGAGGGACTTACGGGATAGCCGATTCCGCAGATTGCCGGCGGACTGCGGATGAAGCGAAACAAAGATCACCGGCTGCGCTCGGAGAAAGTTCTGCGGAAATGCTTTCGGACGCGGGTTCGATTCCCGCCACCTTCACCACGAAATCAAAACAGGCTGAGCCGCCTGTTGATACGGAATGCCCCTGTAACATGGGGCATTTTCGTATTTAGGGGCTAAAATGAAGCATATTCATGGCATCATGCCGCGCTCATTTGGCCGGCATGAGGTGTTTTCTTTGGGCTCCCGGCAGCGAAATGGTTCTCCGAACCAGCCCGGAGTGTATGTGTTTCACGTCGGGGCAGCCCGCCACGCTCATGACGCGCCGCAATTCCTCATTTACGCCGGAGAGGATGCCGTGTACGCCGTCCGCGCCGTCGGCCGCAAGACCGCAGATGACCGCCCGCCCCAAAAGTATGCCGTCCGCGCCCAGCGCCAGGGCCTTGAATGCGTCCGTTCCGCGCGTGAAACCGCCGTCGATAAAGATGGTCACGGAATGTGAAATCGCTTTTTCGATCTCCGGCAGCACCATGAGCGGCGGCAACGCGTAGTCGAGCACGGATCCGCTGTGATTGGACAGGACGATGCCCGCCGCCCCCGCGTCCACAGCTTTTTCGGCATCTTCAACACTCAGAACGCCCTTTACGATAAACGGAAGGTGTGTGGCCGAAACGTAGCGGCGCAGATCAGAGAGGGATTTGGGAGACATTAAATCAGGGCGGATAAGCGAGTCGCCTTTCTTTCCGCCGAATCCGAAAATCGTGTCCATTCCCACGGCCACGGCGCCGTGCTTTTCAGCCTGCTTGATCTTCTCAAGAATCAAATCTTCGTCGCGGTACGGCTTGATGATTTTCACGACATCCGCCCCCGTTTCAACGGCTTCTTCCAGTTCCGCTTCTTCGCCGATTCCGATCCACATGGGGACGCCCGCCCGCGCGGCGCCTTTCGCTGTTTCCACAAGGCCGTTCTTACAGACGCCGTTTAAACCCGAAAGCGCGGCGGGCATGATCGGCGATGTGTACGTTTTTTTGAAAAAAACCGTTTCCGTAACTGCCGGCGCCGCATCGATCATCCGGATTTCAATCCCCAGCGAATCGAAATATTCCCTTGTGAAACGAACCGCTGTGTTGGTTTCCGCCCGACCCGCAAAATCGATCTGTTTCTCCAGAAGAACCTGATTTCCCCGTTCCAATAATTTTCCTATCATTTTGCCCTCCTGATCACAATTTACAATAATTAAAACCGTAATTTCAAAATACACTATAATGCAAGCGGTGTCAAGCGATCTGGCGTGACCGGCGAAGCGAGGAGCTTTTTCATTTTTCATTTCGCCGCCTCATGCACGCCCTTGGCGGCGCGGATCAGTTTATAGAGCGTGGTTCTTGATATATCCAGAATTTCCGCAGTCCGGGAGATGTTTCCTCCGTGTAAGGCGAGCGTGAATTTCGCATAATCTTTCATGGTGGCATCTAGCGATTTTTGCCCATTGAAAAAAATGTTCACGTCATGCTCCTTGCCCTGTATTTCCATCGGTAAATCTTCCAGTGAGATTTTGCCGTCTTTCGACATGATGATGGCTCGTTCAATGGCGTTGGAAAGCTGACGGATATTACCTGGCCAATTATAGTTTTCTATGGCGGACATCGCTTTTTTGTCGATAAGGATCCGGCTGCCGTCTACGCTGTTTGCAGAAAGGAAATGTTCAACCAGCAACGGAATGTCTTCTTTCCTTTCACGCAAGGCGGGCATTTTGATGTGGAACACGTTAAGACGGTAAAAAAGGTCGTGGCGGAAAGCACCGCTTTCAACCGCCGATTTCAGATCTGCGTTGGTGGCAGCGATGACGCGAACGTCCGTGCGAATCGGCTTTGTCCCGCCCAACCTGTAAAACACCCCTTCTTGCAGTACGCGCAGCAGTTTTATCTGCATCTCGAAAGGCATATTTCCGATTTCGTCAAAAAATAAGGTACCCTTGTCGGCCAACTCAAAAATGCCGATACTGCCTTCCTTTTTAGCTCCGGTGAAAGCCCCTCTTTCATAGCCGAACAGCTGACTCTCCAAAAGCTCCCTCGGGATCGTGCCGCAGTCAACGGCGATAAACGGCTCGCCCGCCCGGAAACTGCTGTTATGGATGCCTTGCGCGAACATCTCTTTTCCCGTCCCGCTTTCGCCTTCAAGGATGACCCTTGCGTCAAACTTGGCGGCTTTTTGCGCTAAAGCCAAGGATTCCTGCATGTCAGGAGATTGCCCTATGATGTGTTCGAAGGTGAAGCGGGCGGCGTGTTTATGGATCTTGTTTTCGGCAAGGATCCCGTTGATTTTGAGGATTTGAATACGGTTTTTTATAGCCTCGGCGGTTGTTATGACCATGCCGAGCGTATGCCCATGGATTGTTTCATAGCGTCCCATCACCGACAGAACGCCTAAAAGAGCATTATCGTCGTCAATAATCGGAGCCGCCGAGCAGACGAGGCAATGGAGGCTGTGGACATAGTGTTCGCCGCCTGCGACCTGTATGGGTTTGCGGAGAGAAATGGCAAGGCCAATGGCGTTCGTGCCGACAGCCGCCTCCGAGTGGTTTGCGCCGGGCAGCGTATGGGTTTTCTTGCACAGCACCAAAGATTCGGCGTCGCCTATGCTTTTCAGGATATAGCCTTCTTCATCTGCGAAAAGGATTCGAAAACCCGTTCCAAGCGCCATTTCGTTCAAGGTGTGCATGAAAGGCATGACTGTTTCCAGCAATTTTTCCTTTGAATGGAGTTTTTCTTCCAGATCCGCGTCAGAAATAGGAGGCAAGCTTCTGCCTTTCAAGGGATCGAGACAGTCTTTTTTGCAATTCAGCCAGGAACTCGCAATTTCGGGTTTGATGACGGATTCGTTCATATAGTTGTTGCGGATGAAATCAACCCAGGCGTTTTCAAAGGTTAGAAGCTCAGGGTTGTAAGCATAAAAATAGGGATTCAACGTGCTGTTCATTTTGCCACCTTCGTTTCGCAGGCACTATGCCGCCAAAGCCGCCTGATTAATATTTCCGGAGCGTGACGGCTTCTTTTCCGAGCAAGATCGGGCGCACCGCCTTCCAAACAGCAGACATCGTTTCCCGCAGCCTGCGCACGTCGTCCGCCAGAATTCGAACAATGGCAATGTTGCCTATCTGGGAAACGCCGCCACGCGATTGTTGCCCTTGCATTGCCTCGTTGGCCGCCGCCGTTGCATTTTCAGGAAGCTCTGCACGATAGATATACAGGGAGGCAGCGGCTTCATGCCCTTCAAAGAGCCCCACGCCCCGAAGGTCTTCATTTTCAGGGTTGAGGTTCATGCTGTCGAAGACAGTGAGTTCGCCTTCCACATAAATTTTTGTTCTTGAAATAAAATAGCCGTACTGAAAAGATTCGCCCCGCGTCTTGCGTCCGGCGGTCAGCATTTCAAGTGCCAGCAAAGTGGAGCTTTTTTTAAGGTAAAACAGGTTTTCCAGACGTGTCTTAGAGCCTGAAAACGGAACATTGTGTTCAGGCAGATATTCCAGAACCGCCTCTTCGCCTATCGTGCAGAGGGTTTTTACATACGCGAAACCGTCCTCCATACGGTAAAACTTCGCGCAGGAAGGCGACGTCGCTAAAACGCGGGCCTGCTTCCGCAAATGGATTTCGGTGCTGAGCCGGTCCCCCTGCATGATGCCGCCGCTTGGATTCAGAAGATAAATAAAAGCCGTGCCGTCGTCATCTTGGCAATGGGGCGGCAAGATTTGCAACGGAAGCTTATAGTATTGCGAGGCCAAATAAGTCTGCCCTCCGTCATTCTTGAAGTCCAGCCTGATGATGCCGGTAGTTTCCGCAGCCATATCCGCGCCTTCCTTTAGCCACTAAATATCCCCTTCAAACAGCATATCCTGCCGGATCCAGGCCAAGACCGCAGGAACGCCAATCTCTTCATAAAGGTTTGTGAAGACGAAAGGCTTGCCGCCCCGCATCCGACTGGCATCGCGTTCCATCACGGACAAATCAGACCGGACATAAGGGGCAATGTCGATCTTGTTGATTATAAGAAGATCGGATTTGGTGATGCCTGGACCGCCTTTGCGGGGAATTTTGTCGCCTCCGCCAACATCGATGACGAAGATGAGACCCTCTACGAGTTCCGGACTGAATGTCGCCGCCAGATTGTCGCCGCCGCTTTCCACAAAGACAATATCCAGAAAGCCACATCGCCTCTGTAAGGCCTGAATTGCGTCAAGGTTCATGGAGATGTCCTCCCGCACAGCCGTGTGGGGACAGCCACCGGTTTCCACGCCAATAATCCGTTCCCCCGCAAGCACGCCGGATCGAGTCAATAGCAAAGCGTCCTCTTTCGTGAAGATGTCGTTGGTGACGACGCCTATCTCGTAATTTTGTTTTAAATGTCTGCAAAGACATTCGATAAGAGCGGTTTTTCCCGATCCGACAGGGCCGCCGACCCCGATTCTAATAGGTTTTTTCAAAACAGCACCTCCACTGTCAGGACATGTACAGCCTTGTTTCGAGTGTTTCATGGCGCATCGCGCTGATTTGTAACGTGCGAATGCGGGATCTCGGCGTGACGGAAGAGATGATCGAACCCATGACGGATTCCGTCTTCCAAACGATGGCGGGCGTGCTGAACAACAGTTTCAAGACCTTTGAACGGCAAGATGTGATAGACCTATACCGCCAGGCGCTGTGACGTCTGTGCGTCCCCGCCGTTGATAGGTGCGCAAAGCGATGAAGCAATCCATATGCACTGGCTTGCATACGAAAGGGAAAAGGGATGAGGACGATTTTTTGTGCCGGCCGGATCTATGACGGCGACAGGCTGTGGCGGGATTACGCCGTCAGTGTGGTAAACGGCGCCGTGGAAACAGTGGGACCCGTCGCCAAACTCACCGCCGAACACCCGGAAGCTGACATCGTTCAAAAAGAAACGTGGTTTTTACTCCCCGGCCTGATCGACGCGCACGATCATGGAAGGGCGCTGTCGCCGCTGGCTTTCGGTGTCTTAGACCGAAGCTTGGAACGATGGATACCGGAACTCTGCAAAGTCCCGCCGGTTTCCGCTTACGCGCTCGCGCTGTTTGACGGCCTACAGCTCGCGTGTTCGGGCGTAAGCACTGTACTGCATTGCCATAACGCGGCGGATTGGCAGTCGATAGAGTCTGAATTGACAGAAACCGTGCGCGGTTATAACGATGCGGGCATCCGTGTCGCCCTTTGCCCGCCGTATATCGAGCAAAATTCTCTGATATACTATGGGCGCGAAGCTTTTCTGTCGGCACTGCCGGCGGATTTGCGCGGGGAAGCGATGTCTCTGATCTGCGACCGGCCCTATTCGTTAGATTGCTATTTTGAGATGCTGGATCGGCTCGCGGAAAAACTTCGGCCGCAGCGTGAAGCCGGAATGGCGAATATCCTGCTGCATCCTGTCGGGGGGCAGTGGTGCGGCGATGAAAGTCTGCTCCGCATCAAGGCGTATTCACGGACACATGCCATGCCGGTGCATATGCATCTTCTTGAAACCCGCTATCAAAAAATATGGTGATAGTCGTAAACCGTCTTGATTTCACAGAGTCAGCAAATTAGCAGATTGGGTGT
>JAITOE010000187.1 GCA_031290135.1 Eubacteriales Family XIII. Incertae Sedis bacterium | reverse complement strand
CCCGTCATTGCGAGCGAAGCGAAGCAATCCAGTGCCAATCACAGCGCGTGGATTGCTTCGTTGCTTCGCCCATCGCAATGACGGAGCTTATATAAAACGGGGGAATGATTATGTCTGCGGATTTGTTGATCAAGGGAGAGAATATTTTTGACAGCGTTGCGGATGCGCCTTTTGCCGGCTACGTGGCGGTGAAAGGGAACCGCATTACGGAAGTCGGGAAGGGCGGGGACGGAAGCGCCCGCATCGGCGCTGGCACACGGGTCATCGACGCCGGCGGCCGGTTGGTCATGGCGGGATTCCACGACAGCCATGTACACCTGCTGATGGCGGGCATGTTTTTAAGCTACGTCAATTTAATCAACGCGCGCTCGGAAGAAGAAGCGGTGCGCCTCGTTAAGGAGGCGGCCGGCGCGGATCCCAAAAAAGACGGTTTCGTCATCGGATTCTGCTGGTACCATGTGTTTTGGGACAACCGGACGCTGCCGACAAAGAAATCGCTGGACCTGGAATTCCCGGACCGGCCCGTTTTCCTGCTGAACGCGGAGGCGCACGGCGCCTGGGTCAACAGCAAGGCGCTGGAAATCGCCGGCATCACGAAAGACACGCCGGATCCTTTCGGCGGCGAGATCGCGCGGGACGAAAGCGGCGAACCCACGGGCTTCCTCTACGAGGGCGCCCTGGGTCTCGTGAGCAAATACGCTTTCGACCTGTCGCACGACGAGATGCGGAAACTGACACACGCCTTCATGAAAGGCGCGGCCGCCTACGGCATTACCTCCGTCAACGACGTGATGCCGTTCTTTCACGGAAACATGGGCGACGTGGCGCTGTACAGCGACATGGACAGGAAAGGGGAGCTGACGGTGCGTCTGCACGCGGCGCCGGATCTGCTGGGAGACTTGGACACGGTGGTAAAATGGCGGGAGCAGTACCGGTCGGACAGGCTGCGCGTGGACATGGTCAAGCAGTTTCTGGACGGCGTAAGCACGACACATACGGCCTTAGTGCTGGAGGATTACGCGGACGCGCCCGGAAACAAAGGGATCGCGCTCTTTGACCTGAACGCCATCGCGGCGGCGGTGCCGGAAGCGCACCGGCGCGGGCTGTCCGTGAAGCTGCATTCCTGCGGCGATGCGTCGCTGCGCCTGGGACTGGATTATTACGCGGAAGCGATCCGCCTGCACGGGAAGAACGCCTGCCGCCACGCCATAGAACATTGCGAGATGGTGTCCGGCGCGGACATGCCGCGCTTCGGCGAACTGGGCGTGATCCCCTCCGTCCAGCCGGAGCACATTGCTCTGACGCAGCGCTTTGACGAAAACCCGTACCTGGTCACGCTGGGCAAAGCGCGGGCGGACAAGACCTGGCCGCTGAAATCCATGCTCCGGTCGGCGGGCGTGCTGGCCATCGGGAGCGACTGCCCCGTGGTGGACAGCAATCCGTTTCTGGAGATTTACAGGGCCGTGACGCGGCTGCACAACGACGGCGAACCCAAGGGCGGGTGGAACCCGGATCAAAAGCTGAGCTTGGCGGAGATCCTGCGTGCTTACACCTGGGGATCTGCCTACGGCGTGTGCCGCGAACAGGAAATGGGCACGCTGGAAGCGGGAAAGCTGGCGGACGTCGTCGTTTTGGACAGAAATCTTTTCGCTGCGGACGAGCGGGAGATCTTGGACGGGAAAGTGGATCTGACGGTCATGGACGGGCATGTCATATACGAGCGGTGATCCGGTACCCTGTTCACCGGGCGGGAAGGACGGGCCATGGACAAAGAAGAACGTCTCATCATGGATTTCAGGGACTTGTACAACAAGATGAACTGGCTGAACAAAGCGAAGATGGAAGACCGTTTCAGGGGCTACAAATCTTCTGAAATCCATTGCATCGAATACATCGGAAAACATGAAGACCCCAACGTGACGGAGCTTGCGGGGTCTTTTTACGTAACGCGCGGCGCCATGACGAAAATGACGAAGAAGCTCATAAAAAAGGGCGTCGCCGAGAGCTACCGAAAGCCGGATAACAAGAAAGAGGTCTATTTCAGGCTCACTGAGCAGGGGAAAACCGTCAGCAAAGCCCACGAAAAACTGCATAAGGAATTCCGGGAGCGGGATAAAGCCGTATTCGCGCAGCTAACCGAAGAGCAGTTCCGCGGCATGCTCGAATTCATGGAAACCTACAGCAGGCACTTAGACGCGGAAATAGGGAAACAAAACGCGGATTGAGGGCGGGGAGCCGCCCTCAATCTCCGGCGGACAACATGTTACGCTTCATCACATCAATTTTACGCGCCCCGCAAAATGCCCGTCAGCTGGCTCGGCAAGTCACTGCCGCCGCTTACGGAGATGTTGCCGACGCCGGCGCAAATTCTCTCCAATTCTGTAATCTGGCTTAGGTTAGGTTCGCCGTTCTGGATAAGTTGCTCAATGATAGACGCGAGTTCACTACTAAGGGCTTCGTTGTCGGTTTCGTCACCGCCAAACTCCACATATTCCGTAACATCACCGAGATTCCAAGAAGCAAAATAGATGATGGTTTTGACACCTTGACTATTCGCCTTTGTAATAAAATATCCTGCGGTAACAGGGACACCGCCTACTTCTGACACGTTCTCATTGCTTTCGATAATTGTATCTGTGATGGGAGCGTCCGGTGCGGCGATAATTATCTTTGTATTGCCTATTTTACCTTCAAGCCGTATGAACGAATGATTTTCGGCATTGAAAGACGCATACGCTGTGGCTGGCAAGTCGCCAAACAACACCTTGGTTTCATCGCCAGTCAAGTCACGTGATGTTACATCGAAATCGAAATGAAAACTGCCCTCGCCAGGCATATCGGCGTTATAGAAACTTAACGTGCCGCCGCTCAAATTTGCAACATATGTCTTGCTGCCGAACCATCCGGCGTTGTTTCCGAAAACGCCGACAAGCGCAAAAACGAATACAAAACAGGCGGCGATAGGGGCAAGCCGTTTCCAGTTGATAGTTCTATTCATAGTATTCACCTTATTCCTTTCATACTTGCCCGAATGGTTACGGGCGAGTATTGCGGATAACATGCGCTCATCAGCGGCGCTGTCCGTTTCGATTTTGTCCCATGAATCAACGATTCGTTTATTCTTCATAGAAATCACCACCTAATTTTTCTCGGAGGACGCTACGCGCCTCGTGGAGATAGTTGCGGATTGTAGATTGCGGCTTTTCGAGAGTTTTTGAAATTTCAACGCTGTCATATCCCTCGTAATAATACAGATACACGACTGTTTTGTATTTGTCGGGCAACTCCATAACCACGCTGAAAACGTCGTCGATTTCAAGTTTACCGTCGCTTTGAAGATTTTCGTGATCATCCAAAGTTTCGCGTTTGCGCCACCAGTTCCGCAAGACGTTTTTGCATAGGTTCGTCGCGGTTCGGATTAGCCACGCTTTTTCGTGTTCCACGCTCTTAAATGGCGTTCCCGTTTTTATCAACTGATAGAATGTATCCTGAACAGCGTCCTCAGTATCAGCAGGATTTTTCATGTAAGCAAAGCACACGCGATAGACGGTCTTTTTATTACGCTCGTAAATCTCCGTAATCTCTTTGTCAGTACGCAACAAAGAATTTGCCATCGCCTTGCCCCCCTTTCACTAATAATACAATTGAGAACGCCGAAGTGTCGGACGATTTTCAAAAATAGCACAAAACCGTGAAAAATTCCACCGCAAAATTTCAAGCCTTGATTATTTTGTTGACAAAGAAACAAAATCGTGATAGGATGGAGTTGTTTCCAAGGAAACAAAACGCGGCCGTCAAATCGCAGTCGCTCACCCAAAGGAGAACCCACAGCCATGCGCGGAAAAACATTATTCTCAAAAGATTTCATGCTTGTCGCGGCAGGCCAGATTATTTCCCTGTTCGGAAACCAGGCCGTAAGGTTCGCCCTTCCGCTTTACCTGCTGAACCTTACGGGCTCCTCCGTTTTATTCGGGACGATTCTGGCGGTTTCTTTTATTCCCATGCTTTTCCTGTTTCCGGTAGGCGGGATCATCGCCGACCGCGTGAACAAACGGAACGTCATGGTAATTCTGGATTTCGGCACGGCAATCCTGATTTTCCTGTTTTGTCTGCTGGCGGGGAAGCTGGACATCGTCCCGCTCATCGCAGTCACCATGGTTCTTTTATACGGCATACAGGGCGCGTACCAGCCGGCGGTCCAGGCAAGCATACCCGCCCTGGTGGAAACCGAACACATCATGCAGGGGAATTCCGTGGTCAACCTCACATCCCTGTCCGGCATGCTCGGCTCCGTGATCGGGGGCATATTGTATTCCGCCGTCGGGCTGGCGCCCATCCTGTACGTGAGCATCGGCTGCTTCTCCGCGTCCGCCGTGCTGGAAATTTTCATCCATATCCCGTTTGAAAAAAAGCAGACGACAGGGAACATCTTCGCCACCGGCTTCAATGACCTCAAGGAAAGCTTTCATTTCATGTTTCAGGAGCGGCCTGTCCTGCTGAAAATGTCGCTGCTATATGCTTCCCTTAATCTGCTGCTGACCTCTTTGGTTTTAATCGCCGTTCCGGTGTTGCTTACGCAGCGCCTGGGCTTTGCGCCGGACGCTGCCAACCGCTTATACGGGTACGCGCAGGGCGTGATCGCCGCCGGCGCCATACTGGGCGGGCTGCTCGCGGGGATCTTGTCGAAGAAGCTGAAGGCAAAGGCAAGCCCGTTTCTTCTGGCCGGGTGTGCGCTGTCGGTGCTTATCGGGGGAGCCGCGCTGCATATGCTGAAGGATCCGATGGAAATCTACCTCATTTTGGTCATCGGCTGCGGCCTGTTGGTGGCGCTGTCAACATTGTTTCAGATCCAGATGATGAGCTGTCTGCAGATTTTAACGCCCCGGAATTTGACCGGGAAAGTCATTTCCTGCGTCATCTGTGTCTGCATGTGTACGAATCCTCTCGGCCAGTTCCTGTACGGCGTCATTTTTGAAAACATAGGGAGCGGCGTCTATCTGCCGTTCTACGCGTCGGCATTGCTCATGGCAGGCATCGCGGTCTTTACCCGCCGCGTTTTCGACGGGATTGACCGGCTGCTGCCCCGGATGTAGCCTTGCGGTGCATCGAATTCGCTGTCAGGCGAAGCAAAGCCCCAGTCCGGCCCTCAGTTTACGCGCCCCGCAAAATGCCCGTCAGCTGGCTCAGCAAGTCGCTGCCGCCGCTTACGGAGATGTTGCCGACGCCGGCGCAAATTCTCTCCAATGATTCCAGTTCTTTCAGCTTATACAAGGTCTGGTTCTCATCCATCAGCTTGGCGGTGTTGAGCAGACTGCGGGTGGAGGCCACCTCCTCGCGGCGGGCGATTACATTCGCCTGCGCTTTCTTCTCCGCAACCAGGACGGTGTTCATAATCTCACGGATTTCGCCCGGCATAATTATTTCTTTCACGCCGGCATCAAAGAAATTCACGAAAAACCCGGACTCCTTCTCCTTCAAACGCCCTAAGACGTAAGCGGAGATTTGGTTCTTGTTCTCCAAAATCTCATCAAGGCGGTACTTGCCGACGTATTCACGCAGGGCAAGCTGGAGCAGAATGTAGATCTGCTTCCCATAGTCGTCGATCTCAGTGTGAATCTTGACGTAGTCGCTGATTTTATAGCTGCACACAAAGTTGATGCGCAGCCCGACCTTGTCAACCGTCATGATTTCCTGCCCTGTGATGTCCATGGTCAAAACGCGGGTATCCACAAGCTCCGCGTCAACCTTGGTGCCGTTGTTCCAGAAGTAATATGTGCCTGCGTCCAGGAGCCCCGCGAACTTCTTGTCAAAGTAAATGGTATTAAGCGCCGGTCCGCCGGACAAACCCGCTGACCGCTAATTTTCTGAAGCGTGACAGGCTTCACCTTTAGCGCCTTTTTTCAAAGGCAGTCAAAACCATTGGCCGACTTGACAGGTCGGGCGGGATTCGAACCCACGAGGTGCAATCGTCGCTTGGCATGCCGTTTTGCATCGCATCCGGCACCGCAGGATTTAGGAAAGTCCACGCAAAAGCGACCTTGCAATGATCATTATACAAGAAAGAAAAAGAAAATCATGGAAAAAAAGTTGCGAACTCATCCGGGCCGCAACTTTTCCTGCTTGTCCATGCGCTCCTTGATAAGAGCGATGAAGCTGTCGGGCGAGGCCACCCTGACCATGGGGCCGAAAGAAAGGATGCGAATGACAATTTCGGTGACATCCGGGGAATTATACCACAGAGTTACAAGATATTTGCCGTTCTCCAGCCGCCGCGTTTCCTTGCGGCAGTCGGAAAAGTGGAGCATTGCCCGTTCCAGCGCGTTACGGTCGTCGGTTAGTTCGAATGTAAGCATGTCGGTGCGCGGCGCCGGAGGGATAAATGCCATTGCGTTTTCATTGTGTTCGTCCAAAAGCTCGCATTTCGTAATGCGCCCGACATTAACCATATAGCTGTGCCCGCCGCCTACGGTAATCAGACGGAACTTATCGTCCTTGCCGGAATATTCGAGCTTGCAGGGGGTGAAGGTGCCGGATATCTTCTTGCCGTGCCGGTTTTTCTGCCGGATTTTAAGTTTACGGCGTTCTTTGAGCGCGGTCAGTATTATGCGAAAGTTTTTCATGTAGACTTTGTCTGAAAATGGATCTCCGTCTGCGTATCGGTCAAAATAGATGAAATCCTCTGCCGAAAACAGCGGATCGACATCTTCCAGCCCCGCCGTATCAGGCGCAAACAGCGCGATGCGCGGGTCGCCCAGCAAGGCTTTCAGCCAGCGTTTCTGTAAAATCGTCAGCGGCATCTGCGGCGGTTTTCGAAGCAGTGTTTGCAAATTGCGGCCCAGCAGCATCCATTCTTCGCCTTTCAGGGATGGCGGCAACATAAGGACGCTCTCCGAGAAAGCCGTCTCATTTACGATTTCCGTTATTCTCTTTGCCGTAATTTCACCGCTGACCGCCTCGCCCAGGATAGCGGCAACGGCGTTAAAGTAAACGCTGTATACTTCATGAAACAACATGGCCGTCACCTCCGTAAAGGGCGGTCATCGCCGCAAGGTCTGCTTCAAAGCGGTTTTCAACGGTTCTGTTGGAACAGGACAGCGTTTCGATCCGCCCGATAAACGTCCGCAGCCATGGCATCATTTCCTGCGCGTCATACACGTCGGCGGTAAACCTCCAATGGGTATCGTTCAGCTGATCCACCAAACCGCAGCGCTTCTCGCGTTCAAGCCTGTGCGCGATGTGCCGTTCGGTTTCTCCGATTTTCAGCGTCATCTCGATATGTTCTAAATGCGAATCGCCGGCTGCAACGCCCCAAAGGCGGGAACGGTAATCCTCGAATGCAGCCGCATATGCATCATAATCCGGCACGGCGTCAAGCAGCTTGACTTTCCGGATGGAATCCAGCCGAAAAAATGCCGCCCGTTTCCCCTGCAGGCTGCTTGCGGCGACATATTGACGCCCGCCCTGTGTGCTTATGAAGATTTTCAGCGGAAGGACGGTGAGCAGCTTATCGCCGACGAGTTCAAGCTCTGCCCGTTTATGTTCGTTTATCGCCATGAGCAAATCCAGCATGATGCCGCTGTCCGGTGCAAAGAGCAGGTAGTTGTGCTTGAAACAAAAGAAATCGGCAGATGTTACGAACTTATCCTTTATGTATGAGCCGATAACACCGAGCGGGCCGGCTTCCGCGAAAAAGTTGACGGCATCTTCCCAGGACTGCAAATCAACATTGTCTTCGGGCAAACGATAGACCATCTGCTTGCCTTGCATTTCAGCGAGAATCAAGCCTAAATCCACATATTCTTTCAGCTTTTTGCGGAGCGTCGATTCATCTATCGGATCGGCGTTTGGGAATCGGGGCAGATATTCCCCGTCAAAAACATCCAAAATGCCGGCTAACGGTTTTGGCTCGCTGGGGGACAAGACGTCGAGCAGCCAAAAATGCAGCGTGATGTCGTTTTTGGTGAAGCTCTTTGCTTTCCACGCCTGATAGAGCGGATTGCGGGCAACGGCACGGGTATCGACCGAGATGAAGACATTCTTTCCGTTCGCGTCTTGCCTGAATGACATATAATCAGCGAGCCAGCTTTCAATGCGGCGGCGCTCGTTGTCGTAACTGCGGGCAGATTTGCCGCCCATCTCGTCGCGGTTCTTGAATCCGTACACAAAGAACTCCCGCATATAGTCCCGTATGCGTGAAATATCTTTGATAAGCTCGCTGTATGCCACTGCGTTCACCTCGGTTCTTTGCCTGCCTTTTGAAATGCTTTTGTATTATATCAAAACTATTCCTGAATAGCAAGCGTTCGCAGCTTTTCCGCAGCTTCCGTAGTTTTCTGTTTTCTGCGTTTCGCGTTTCGTGCTTGCGCTGATTTGTGTTACATAAAGTTTTTGCGGCAGTGTCGCAAAAACTTTGCAAATGCACGGACTTGTGGTAGAATGAGAGCAAAAGTTTCCGGGTTTCCGGAAGGAACGAACGTTGGCCGTAAGGGAGGTGACGAAGTTGCGTTACACGCTCATGCACAAAACAAAGCCGGTCCTGCGGCTGGAAATAGACGAAGACACGGGCACGGTCAGCGGGCTGGGGGAGCTTTTCACGCCGGAACACCTGCCGGTCGGCATCCCTTTCATAGACGGCGCGGTGAATCGGCGCGTGCTCAACGAATGGTGGACGGGGCGTTCCATCCCCGCCAGCCGCTCCGGGCTGCGGGAGGCGTTGGAATGGCTGAACGTCTATTCGCCGCAGCTGCTGCTCACCAAATGCTACGGCCTCAGCCTGTCCGACCAGTACTGGCTTTGCCCGGAAAGCGCCGCGCTGCGGTGGGAAGACATAAATTTCTTTGAGCATCCCTTTTCGGAGGATGTGGGCAACATCCTGTTCGGCGAAATGAAGGACGGCGGGAACATCAGCCTGGTTTCGCCGGACAACACGTCGGACGGCTGGCTGAAAAAGAAATGGATCATCGCGGACGGGAAACGCTGTCTGATGAAGGGCGGCAGCAACCCGTTTCAACAGGAGCCTTATAACGAGGTTCTGGCAAGCCTTGTCATGGAGCGGCTTGGCGTTTCCCATGCCACTTATTCGCTTACAATCCGTGAGGAATACCCGTACAGCGTGTGCGAGGATTTTATTACGCCGGAAACGGATCTTGTTTCCGCGTGGCATATCATGCAGACACAGAAGAAACCGAACCACGTGTCGTTCCACAGGCATTATCTGAACTGCTGCGAGGCGCTTGGCATCCACGGCGTTTCAGATGCGCTGGACCGCATGCTTGCCGTGGATTACATCATCGTAAACGAGGACAGGCATTTTAACAACTTCGGCGCGGTACGCAACGCGGACACGCTGGCATGGCTCGGCGCGGCCCCCGTGTTCGACTGCGGGACGTCCATGTGGTATGACCAATCCGCTGCGATGGTCCGCCCGTCCGCAAAACTCCCAAGCAAGCCTTTCAAGAGCGACCACGCGGAGCAGATCAAACTCGTCACGGACTTCGAATGGCTGGACTTTACCGCCCTGCGCGGCGTGGACGAGGAATTTTCCGAAATCCTCAAAGGCTCGGCATTCATCGACGAAGCGCGCTGCGGCGTCCTGTGCCATGCCTTGCGGCGGCGTGTTGAACTGCTGCAGGAGATTGCCGGAACGCGGTAAAACCCGCAGATCAGCGTCCCGTGTTCAAGGAAAGATTACCTGTCAATCAGAGCCACGACAATTCGCCCGATTACAGGCGAATCACCCAGTTGGGGACGGGTGTCACCCCTCGTCGTTGCGAGCGCAGCGAAGCAATCCAGTTGCCTTTTAGGTTTTCTTGAAAACAGCAAACCCCTGATTTTATGGGCGAGGCGTTCGAGGGTATTTGCAAGCAATGGATGTAGCGGGAGAATTTTGCAAACCGGCCGCCTTTCCGTTTCAAGGCCTGCGGCCGTTGACGCGAAAGCGTATTAGAATGCTTGGAGAGACTTTGATATGTTCATTAAACCCGGTAAATACATCCACTTCAAAGGAAAACAATATGAAGTCATCAGCATGGCTACCCACAGCGAAACTCTGGAGGAAGTTGTGATATACCGGACATTGTACGGTGACGGCGGGCTTTGGGTGCGCCCGGCGATGATGTGGAACGAAATGATTGATATGGACGGATGCCGGGTCAAGCGATTTACCCATGTTGATGATATTGCGCAGGAAACGCCGCCGGGCATTCACAATCACAGTACGCCAGCCGAAAAGGTTAAATTGTTTACCTCGCTGTTTATTGGCCGCGATGATGTTTTTGCTAAGCGGTGGGAGAACGTTAAAAAAGGTTCTGCCGGATATGTCCCTGTTTGTTACAACGAATGGTCCCCTTTGTCCCGGATCGGGAGGAAACAAAAAGAAATGCGGCGAATGTTCAAATCAAGATTTCGCGCGATATGACGAGAGCGCGGTGGAAAAACACTTGAAAGGCCAGATGACCGCCGGCATCTATCCGATGTTTCCCGATGAGACGTGCCGGTTTCTGGTCTTTGATTTTGATGGCAAGGAGAACGACTATAGCCCAGAGGACTTACGCCGCGACGCCAATGCCATTCGCGAGGTTTGCGGCGAAAAAAGCATAAGCATGGCAGTGGAGCGTTCCCGTTCCGGCAAGGGGATTCACTTCTGGGTATTCTTTGCTGAATGCATTCCCGTAAGCACGGCGCGAAAGTTTGGCAGCAGCTTAATTACTTGCGCCATGAACAAACACCATGAATTGGCTTTCAAAACTTATGACAGGATGATACCAACCCAGGACACGCTGCCAAAGGGCGGATTCGGGAACCTGATTGCGCTTCCGCTCCAAAAGATGCCGCGCGAACAGGGAAACAGCGCGTTTGTGGACGAAGAATTTAATGTTTATCCCGATCAATGGAATTATTTGTCCAATGTCAAAAAATATTCATTGGAGGAAACGGAGTCGTTTATCCGGATTCTGTCCCCATCGGGCGAACTTGGCAATCTGCATAGGGATTCGGAAGACGAGAAACCGTGGGAGAAGAAAAAGCCGAATCCAAAACTTGAGAAAACCGACTTCCCGGATACGGTAAAAATCGTATCTGCAAATCAGTTGTATATTGATAAGTCGGGTTTTTCAAGTCCCGCGCTTAACGCGTTGAAACGCTTGGCGGCATTTCGCAACCCCGAATTTTACAAAGCGCAGGCTATGCGGCTTTCCACGTTTGGCAAACCGAGGATAATCTCCTGCTCCGATGAAACCGAGAGATATTTGTGTCTGCCACGGGGCTTATTGAACGAGGTCTCTGAAATACTGAAAGATAACGAGGTTGATATACAATTTGCTGATGAAAGCAATAACGGGCGCAGTATTGATGTCCGGTTTAACGGTGCGCTGCGCGGAGAGCAACAACAGGCGTCGGATGCGCTTCTGGCGCACAGCAACGGCATTTTGTCCGCAACCACCGCCTTTGGGAAAACCGTCGTCGGAGCGCATTTAATAGCGGCGCGCAAGGTGAATACGCTGGTTTTGGTACACCGCACGAACTTGTTATCTCAATGGCAGAGCAGGCTGGGCGAGTTTTTGGTAATCGATGAAGAGCCGATAACTCGTCAATACATTAAGCCCCACGCTATGCGTGGGTGAACCGGCAGAGCAGTAGCGTTGCCTGGTGCAACAGAAACCCTCCTCTGA
>JAITOE010000041.1 GCA_031290135.1 Eubacteriales Family XIII. Incertae Sedis bacterium | reverse complement strand
CGTCAGGCTTCGTTGGCGGAACCCGTTGATACAGCCAGTATCAGCGGAACCCGCCGCCTTGCCTGGCGAAAAAAATCCTCGCCACTTTGTCCAATGTTTAATTGTCGGAGCAATAAAATAGACAGGAGAACGATATTGGATGTTGCCGTAAAAAATGGAGGTGACGGGCAATGACCCTAATCCCGTTCGCATGTCTGGCGATCGGCGCGGCTGTCGGCTGGCGCGGGCTGTCTGCCAGAATTTTGGCGAAGATAGACATGGTTACTAACCTTGCCCTCGTCGCCCTGATGCTCACCATAGGAACCAACATCGGGGCCAGTGACACGATCATGAGCAATTTGCCGTTTATCGGGCTGAATTGCGTCGTCATTGCAGTCTTAGCGGTAGTTTTGAGCGTCGCATGTACGTTCTTGTCGGAAAAAACAGTGCTGCCCCTTGAAAAGGCAAGGCTTAAAATTTCCCTTGGCGCGGACGCGGCCGCCGCGGAAGCAGGCCGCCCGGAGGACGGATGCGGGGAAACAGGGGAGTCGGGCGAGGGCAGCCCGCTTGTGTGGATCATGCCGGGGAGCATCATCGCAGGCGCGGTTTTCGGTTTTTTCCTGATGCCGGAAGCGTATGTATATGTCCTGGACCACACCCTGACCGCATCGCTGATAGTGCTGTACGTCAGCGTGGGAATCAGCCTGGGGGCGAACAAGGGCGTGCTGAAATATGTCAAACAGCTTGGGTTCCGGGTCGTTTTCCTGCCCGTGGCCATCTTAACCGGCAGTCTGTCAGGCGGCTTTCTGGCGGGATGCATACTGAACATTCCCATGCATATCCCCGTAATGTCCGCCGCAGGTATGAGCTATTACAGCATAACAGGGGCATACATGAGCCAGGCGTATGGCGTGGAAACCGGGACATATGGATTTATCGTGAACGTGATGCGGGAATTTTTTACCGTGGCGTCCCTGCCGCTTTTAATCAAAATCAGCAAAGGCAGCCCGATCGCGGGGGGCGCCGCCGGAAATATGGACACCATGCTTGCACCTGTCACAAAATTTGTAGGCGCGGAGTTAGGGATTGTGACATTGTTCACGGGAACGGCGCTGACATTTCTGGTGCCTTTCCTGTTGCCGCTGTTGAGAACCCTGTTTTTATTGTAAGTTACTGTTCATTCCCCCTGCTCAATAAGGGGTGGCACGTCGGGATTTCTCGGAGAAGAGGCATCCCGACGTACTTCTTGGCCGACGTTAGCGAAAGAGCCTCGCGTTTCCATGGGGCGACGTTGGCGTTATCCGCCCGGTATGTCGGGTTTGCCTTTCGAAGAGACATCCCGGCGGGACTGCCCCCCAGACGGACACACCTCTGAAATGTAACTATTGTAAAGGGTAGGATCACTTTTTTGTTTTTCGAAGTTGAATAATTTTTCGAAATAGCATAGAATGAAAGAAGATGCCGGTAAACTTATGTCGCGGCTGCGCAAAATGCGCGGGGATTGGAGGTTCACATGAAGTTACTGATTATCGGGGCCGGAGGCGTCGGGACGTCCGCCGCCATGATCATCAAACGGGCCGGAAAAGAGGGGGAATGGGCGGAAAAAGTCGTTCTGGGCGACTACAACTTAGCCAGGGCGGAAGAGGTGGCAAAACGCTGCAGGGATCCTCGTTTCGTCGCGGAAAAAATCAACGCGAAGGACGAGGAGGGCATGAAAGCCGTCATTAAGAAACACGGCATCACCTTTGTCATGAACGCGGTGGAGCCGGCGTTCAACGAAATCATCTTCGACACCTGCTTTGAAGCGGGCGTGGGCTATCTGGACTGCGCCATGACGCTCTCCCGGCCGCACCCGGAAAAGCCTTACGAACTGGCGCACGTAAAATTAGGGGATTACCAGTTTGAACGCCGCGAAGCCTGGGAAAAGGCCGGCAACCTGGCGCTTGTGGGTTCCGGCGTGGAGCCGGGCATGGCGGATGTCTTCGCGCGTTTCGCGGCGGACCACCTGTTCGACGAAATAGACGAAGTGAACGTCCGCGACGGCGACAACTATACCGGCGGCGGCGACTTCGGCTTTTCCGTGTGGACCACCATCGAAGAATGCCTGAACCCCCCGGTCATCTGGGAAAAAGGCAAATGCTGGTTTACGACGGAGCGTTTCTCCGAGCCGGAAATCTTCTTCTTTCCGGGCGGCATCGGCGACGTGGAGGTCGTCAACGTGGAGCATGAGGAAGTCCTGCTGGTGCCCAGGGTCATAGACTGCAAGCGCGTCACGTTCAAATACGGCGTGCCCAGGGAAATGCGCCAGCTTCTCCTGAACCTGGAGGCGGTGGGGATGGCCGACAAGGAAAAGAAGATCAAGGTCGGCGACGCGGAGATAGCGCCGCGGGATTTCCTCGTGAAGGTCGTGCCCAGCCCCGTGGAATCCTCAAACCAGATGGTGGGGCAGGGCTGCGCCGGCACCTGGGTGACAGGGACTAAGGACGGCAAAAAACGTTCGGTTTACCTCTATCAGGTCGCGGACAACCAGGACTGCATCAAGAAATACACGACCAATTCCGTGGTCGCGCAGACTGCGGCGGCCCCCGTGATCATGCTGGAGCTTGTCGCGAAGGGCATATGGGACAAAAAAGGCGTCTACGGCCCGGAATCGTTCAATCCCGATCCTTTCATAGAACGGCTCGCAAAATATGAATTCCCGGCGGCCATCCGCGAGATGGACTCGGAATACGCCGACGCGCTGAACGCGCAGAAACTGTTGGACGCTATGAAATAGACGGAACCTCCGGAAAAAACCCCTGCGGGCACATTTCGCCCGCAGGGGTTTTCTGTTCAATATTCGCACAAAAATAGGAATAAAAAAGGAAAAATTTTATTTATTTTGCACCATTTGTAAAATTTCGCCGTTTTTTGCAAAAACAAGATGACACAGGTATTGGTTTGTGGCATACTGAAAACAGAAAAAACAAACAACGCCGACGCCGGAAACGAGATATGAGGCTTGGCGATTATGATCCGGAAAGAAACCTATTGAAGCGGCGTAAAGCAGGAGCGCCGGTTCCGGCTGCTTGTGCTGGACGCCGGCCTCAAAGAAAGCGCGGAGGTCCTCTACGCTTCAAAAGTCATCTCGGAATATGTAGTCTTTCCCGGAACGCCGGACAAATCAGGCTGGGAAAGATGGGAACCAGTGAAAAAATGGTTTAGGGTTTAATTATGCAGCTAAAGAGCAGTTACGAAAGGAAAGGCGAGATGTCATTTTGCCGGATCGGAGGTGGTAAATTTGCTGTTCACGGAATTCAACATGGACGACGCCATAAAGGTCTGGCACGAAGAGGGCGTCGAGGAAGGCATCGAGAAAGGCATCAAAACAGTCGCGTCGGGCATGTTCAGGAAAGGCTATTCCCTGCATATGACGTCGCGGAAATCACGGGGCTTGAGGCGTCAAAGATCGACAGGCTCAAAAAAGAAAACCTGAAACTCATCTGACCAGCGGAATTCACCGGCTACGCCTACGACAAGACCCTGGACATATACTTCGCATGGGCCAGGTTCTACGCCCGGAAACCCGCAGGTTTACGCAGGAAGACCCCGTGAAGGACGGATCCAACTGGTACGTCTACGTCGCGGACAGCCCGGTGAATTTCGTGGATCCGTGGGGGAAAAACGAACAGGCAAAATAGTAAATATATCTTAAGAGAACAAGCGAATTCCCGCACATTCATTATCCGATGGATGATGCGGGATCCTTAGGGGCAGAGCGCAATTTACTTCAAGAACATGGCTGGGCATACAAAGATGGATATTGGAATCCTCCGGAGGGTGTCAAATGATGACGCGGCCCGAAACCGAAAGGCAACGGCTATTTGATTGTTTTCTTAAATGTGCCGTGGAGCAGTTTTCTTTCTTGTGTGACATGCATTATGAGCTTGAAGAAATCAGCATGGGGAGAATTTCATACTCATGCGAAAACGTGGAAATAAACATATATTATGAACGTGTCAGTTTTGAGATTTATTTGACGGTTCTATTGAAAGGACGTGCGATTTCATGCACCATTGATGAAATTATCCAAGAACGGTGCGCTGCGGGATTCAGAAGACAATATTTGTGCGCAGCAAACGAAGAGACAGTTAAGAAAAGCGTCGCGGAAATATCCTGCTTGTTCAAAAAGCACGGCGGGGATTTTATGGACGGGAGCTTGGAGGCTTTCGAATCCATAGGGAAAAAAAGAGAAGAGCGCAAGCGGAGAAAGATTATTTCGTCACGCTGTTCCTGCAAAAAATCGCCGTGAAGCAACCGGGCGTGATTTTCAAGGGCGGCACTTCGCTTTCAAAATGCCACAAGCTCATCAACCGTTTTTCGGAAGATATTGACCTGAGCGTGGAAACCGCGGCGGCAAAGTTAACCGAGGGACGGCGCAAGCACTTGAAAGCGGACATAGTCTCTATTATTGAGGAGTCGGGCTTCACGCTTGAAAATGCCGACCAAATCCGCAGCCGCCGTGATTTTAATCGCTAGACTACAACCAAATCACCGACACGCTGTTGTTCGAGAATTTGCCTTATAGCGAAGCGATAACGGTGCTGCAAAGAATTTTGGACGACGGCTGCTTTGCGTAAAACTACCCGCTGAAATTTTGAGCAACGCGCTCTTGTTTCAGCAGATGAGATATTTCGATTACTCTTTCCTCGAACACGGGATGTTGCCCGCAGGACTCGTCAGCGTGGTCGGCGCAATCAGCGCGCTGCGCGAACGTGAAAACTCGCGCAAAGCCGACTATCCCGACGTTTTTACGCGATTGGGGAGCATTGCGAAGGTTCAGAGTGTTAAAGGCTCGAATGAAATCGAAGGCATTGTCACAAAACCCTGAAAGACAGTTCGGATAGCTGGCACGCGGGCGGCAACAGCTACTTTCCGTTCATTGAAAACCTCATCGCGACGTTGCAGACGTTGCTGATGTGCTACAAGAAGCTTGACAAACGGTTCTCCGTTGTGAACAGCGGCAAAGTCAATAAACGTGAACGCATTGAGGCGACCGTGCTGAACAGCCTGCTGCCGATAAGCAAGCGTGAGGTCTGTTACATTCTGCCGGACGTAAGCCCGACCACTGTCGAAGCGGTCATCGCGTCAATGCTGAAATCCGGCGTTATTGTTAAGGTCGGCTCGGCGCGCAATACGAAGTATGTCAGACGGTAATGGTTCACCCGGGAAGACCCCGTGAAGGACGGCGGGAATCAGCACATTTCCTCAAACCGTATGAGCCGGACGTTGCCGTGCTTCCCGGCTTCGGCAATAAGCCTGTCCGTGAAGCCTGTTTTGGAAAAAAGCCAGCACCACGTGTTTTTGTAATGAAACAAGCCTGTTTTCTTTATCAGGCCGTCCAGCACGCCCGCGGCAACCGGGGCATTTGTCCACTTGCACTCGCAGAACAGGGCGTCGTCTTTGCGGCAGACCAGAATGTCAATCTCTTCCTGCCGTTTTTCACGGGGGTTGTTGCCCCACCATCTGCCGATTTTTCCCGGCAGGAACGGAAGGGCGTTCCGTTTGGCCTCTTCAAGCAGGTACTGTTTGCAGATTTCCTCAAAGGCCAGCCCCATATAGGCGGGAAGCCCCGCTTCTATCTCAAAATCGAACAGGGCGCTTCCCAGGCCCGACACGATGCCGCTCATGTTCGGGAACACAAAGCGGTACCAAAAGCGGAACATCATGTCGTCCAAAAGGTAAATGCTCTTTTTTGAGGACGTTTCGGTGACGGGAAACTCCTTTTTGACAATGCCGAGCGACATCAGGGATTTAAGGTATTTGGCGCATTTGTTGCTCTCCATTCCGCATTTCGTGGCGATTTCATTCAGACGCGAAGCGCCGTCCGCGATGGATTCTATGATGCCGTTGTAGGTAGCCGGCTCGCGCAGTTCCTGCTTCAGGAGGTT